>JAINCL010000253.1:0-1754 GCA_036574145.1 Deferribacterales bacterium
TGGATAATGCTTTAAGCTCCTCATTGGCCAGTTTCTTCAGATCAAGATGTTTAAAAGCCTCTTTTATCTTTTCAATATCGTTAGTTTGCAGTATAAAAAAGTATTTCATCTTATCTGGTAATAACATGGGATCGATATTTTCAGTATTATTATCTATTGCACAGTTAGTACCCAATAACGCTTTATAAAGATTTGGGTCCCTTAATTCATCGATTAGTCTATAAGCCTCTTCACAGCTATTTAGTGCCGTTAAAAAAACATTATCCTTTGCTATCTCTATTTTATCGAACCTTTTATCATCTAACTCCTTAATCTGATTCAAATAAAATCTCGACTTATCAAAATTTTTCTTAATTAGGTATATCTTATACAAAATATACTTCGAAAACACCGCCTTATCTGAGCTATTATCTTCATTTAAATAGTCCTCAAGGTTATAAGCAGATACATCATAAAATCCATCTTCAAATGCACGCAGACCAACATAATAACTCTCTATGTCTGCAAAAAGTAGCTTAGTAAAAAGTAAAAAAATTAATATCAATCTTTTAAACATTCAGCTATAATCTCTATAGGGTGTTTTATCGATTTCACACTCATATGCTCCATCTGAATTCTACATGTAGGACAATCTGTCACACCAAAATGGGAATTAGAAGTATTAAGCTTTTCAATCATATCACCACCTATTTTAATGCTAAGGTCATAATTTTTAGCTGAAATACCCCAACTACCAGCCATTCCACAACAATGAGAATTAAGGTTTTCCACAGTGAGGTTCAGCACATTTTTTAGCATCTTTATGGAGGAATCTGCATCCTTTTGAACCTTTAAGTGACATGGCATATGATAGGAAATTTTAAGTTCCGAAGGTAAGCTAAACCTCCTATCCCCTATATACCTATTAACCAAGGAGCTTATATGTATAATCTTTTGCCTAATTATTCCATTTATTGTATCGTTACTGAGATAACTCCATTCCTCCGACAGAGATAAACCACATGAAGAACATGTAACCACAATATAATCAACATCATAAATAAGCTTTTTCCATGAACTCAGATTTTCTCTAATCTTCTCCCTTGCAGCATCCACCATACCCTTTGAAAGCATAGGCAAACCACAACAATGCTGGTTAGGTGTTACAACCTGCATCCCGAGACTTTTTAATACTTTTATTGCCGCCTCACCAATTTCCGGTCTAATGTATGAAGCATAACACCCAGCAAAATACATTACCTTGATATCGCCAGAACCTTCATACCTGTTTATCCTTTCATAAAGACATGCTTTAGGAAACTCCACAGCCTCTCTATTGTTAGATATCCCCGTAATCTTCTCAGCCAGAGTTCTAACAATCTTTAACTTCATAGGTAAATTTATTATTTTTGAAAACTTCCTTGTATATCTACCAGCCAGCTCTGCACTAACAAGCAACCTCTTCTCAAGACCAACACCATACTTTTTAACATATCTGCTTCTTGCTTCAATAGCCATTTTCGGGATATTAACATTGGAAGGACATTCCTTATAGCAACTTCCACAATTCACACATCTATCGATAACATATTGAAAAGCCTCTTCGAAAATACTTTCAGACTCAATTTCACCACTGATCAGATATCTTAATATATTAGCCTTTGCCTTTGGTGCTGCAGCTTCATCTCTGGTGAATTTATATATAGGGCACATCCTTGTTGCTGTTGTAACGGTGGTACATTTTGAACATCCGTGACACTTTTCTATCTCTTCAT
>JAINCL010000254.1:0-2357 GCA_036574145.1 Deferribacterales bacterium
TGAGTGGTTCAATGGTTAAGTAGTTAAGTGGTTGAGTGGGTATTGGATTTAGAAAGTACTTGATTTTTAAAATAAAATAAATATATTAAAGATATCCGTGGGGGTGCTCCTTTGTTGGGGCTGAGAAATACCCCTTGAACCTGATCCGGGTAATGCCGGCGAAGGGAACGGGTGACTGAAAAGCCATCCGTAATAATTTACGGGTGGCTTTTTTTAAACCCACATTAGTACCTCCCACGTATTAAAAATCTAATTAGGAGGTTGTATGACACAGCTTGAAGCTGCGAAAAAAGGTATTATTACAAAAGAGATGGAAAAGATCTCTAAAGATGAAAATATCGATCCTTTAAAACTTATGCAACTTGTTGCAGAAGGTAAAGTTGTTATCCCTAAGAATAAGAATAGAGATTTTAAAAATGTTATGGGGATAGGAAAGTTTCTGAGAACAAAAATCAATGCTAATATAGGAACAAGTGGGGATTGTCCAACATTGGATCTGGAAAGGAGAAAATTAAGGGTTGCCATAGAAGCAGGAGCAGATAGTGTCATGGATTTATCAACTGGTGGTGATCTGGAAAGTATAAGGGGCGTTATTTTAGAAGAATCCTCAGTGATGGTTGGTGCTGTACCTATATATGCTGTTGCAGCAAAAATGGCTGAAAAAGATATTCCTACATATAAAATGGATCCCGATGAGCTTTTTAAATCGATAGAGGCTCAATGTAAAGCTGGTATAGATTATATAACCGTTCATTGTGGTGTAACTAAAGAGTCTGTTGCGAGGATGGATAGAAGTAGTAGAGTTTGTGGTATAGTTAGTCGTGGAGGTTCTATACTTGCAGACTGGATAAGGAAAAATAGAAAAGAGAATCCACTTTATGAAATGTATGATGATCTACTTGATATAGCTTATAAATATGATGTTACACTAAGCCTTGGGGATGGTTTTAGGCCTGGAGCCATTGCAGATGCAACAGATAGAGCCCAGATAGATGAACTGATTATTTTAGGTGAATTGGCTGAAAGGGCAAAAGCTAAAAATGTTCAAGCAATGATCGAAGGACCAGGACATGTCCCATTAAAACAGATAGAGGCCAATATGATCCTTCAAAAGAGGCTTTGTAATGATGCACCATTCTATATATTGGGGCCTTTACCTACAGATATTGCTCCTGGGTATGATCATATCACAAGTGCAATAGGAGGTGCCATTGCTGGTGCGGCTGGGGCAGATTTTCTGTGCTATGTAACACCTGCAGAACATCTCTCTTTACCTGATATTGACGATGTACGTGAGGGGGTAATAGCTTCTAAAATTGCTGCCCATATTGCAGATATAGCAAAAGGTTATCCCGGTGCCATTGAAAAGGATATTTTAATGAGTAAATATAGGAAAGAACTTAATTGGGAAGGAATGTTTTCTTTGGCTATAGATCCAGTTAAAGCAAGGGAGAAATTTAAAAAGAATAATGATGTTAACTCATGCACAATGTGTGGTAAACTATGTGCTGTAAATATAGACAAAAAATAGAAGATTATTTAAAACTTTATCTAATACTTGAAACTGAGATGCTTCAGATACCGGTTGATGAATTTATTCATCAGGTTATAGAAGGTGGAGTTACGGCTATCCAGTTAAGAGATAAGAAACTTTCGGCAAAGGAAAGATATGAAAAAGGTATATTTGTGAAGAGGTTACTTGTAAATAAGGATATTATGTTGGTTGTTAATGACAGGCTTGATATCGCGCTAGCTTTGGGTATAGATGCTATACATGTTGGTGTAAAGGATATTCCACCTTATATCATAAGAGAATTGTATCCGGATATGATTGTAGGGTATTCTTGTAATAATTTTGCTGACTTACAGGTTGCTGAAGATAGCAAAGTTGATTATATAGGTGTTGGGCCTGCGTTTGTTACAGCTACTAAGGATGATCTAAGACCAGTTATAGGTGTAGATGGTATTGGGAAGCTTGTTAGTAGCACAAAAATCCCAGCTGTTGCCATAGGTGGTATAAAGTTATCCAATTGTGAACAACTGGCATCTATAGGGGTTAAAGGTGTAGCTGTAAGTTCAGAATTATGCAGTAGCCGCGAACCTTATAAAGTAGCAAGAGAGTTTAGAAAATTTTTCCCTTAAAGAGGTATGAAAGAGTTTGACTTTATAAATAATCTAATTAATGAGATTGAAGTAAAATTACCAGAAGGGTTCATCGGGATAGGTGATGATGCAGCCCTTCTGGGTGATTATCTTATTGCAAAGGATCTTATTGTTTCTGATGTGCATTTTCAGCTAAATGCAGGCCTGGAAAATATCCTTTTTAAACTTGTCACTTCCAATGTTAGCGATATAGC
>JAINCL010000255.1:0-2944 GCA_036574145.1 Deferribacterales bacterium
CCAGCAAGGGGAGCACCAACTAAAAATTCCTTTGCAAAAAAATCTTTTATATCAAAGCCCATACTCAAACACTATCTACAGCTGTATCACCAAAACCAAAAAACTTTTTCTTCCTATAAAGTTTATATGTAGCATAAGCTATCATATCCCCATTATCAGTACACAATTTTTTGGTGGGAAAAAATATATTACCATCAACTACATTTCGTAGTGAATCACGGATATAACCATTACAAGCAACCCCACCAGACACCACAACATCTTTTATACCAGTTAATTTTATAGCTTTATTAATTTTATCTGCAATGGTTAAAACCACTACCCTTTGAAAAGATGCAGCAATATCCTCCAGCTTATATTTTTTAAATTGGATAGTGTTTATAACATTTGTTTTTAACCCACTGAAACTAAAATTTATTTCATTTTTCATAGCTATAGGAAAATTGATCTTCATTTCATTCCCACTTACTGCTAATCTCTCTATTTCAGGTCCACCGGGATACGGTAAACCCATATATTTTGCAACTTTATCAAAAGTTTCACCCACAGCATCATCCAGTGTTTTAGCAAGCAGATAAAAATTGTAGCATGAATCCACTTTAAAGATATGTGTATGACCACCAGATATCACCATTCCTAAATACGGTGGTTCTATATCATTATTAATTTCAGCAGATAAAATATGTGCCATCAGATGATTTATACCGATCAATGGAACATTTAATCCGTATGAAATACCTTTTGCAAATGATACTCCAACAAATAGCGCTCCAATAAGCCCGGGTGAATAGGTAACACCAATCAGATTGATATCCTTCACATCAATATTTCCCAATTTTAAAGCCTCATTAAAAATATTTCTTATATTTAATGTGTGATTTCTTGATGCAATTTCAGGGACAACCCCACCATATAATGAATGGATATCTATTTGAGATGATGTGCATGAAAAAAATTTTCTTTCAACAGTATCGAAAAAACCTACAGATGTTTCATCACAAGAAGTTTCTATACCACAAATAATCACTATTTTACCACCTCTGATATTTTGGCTATTTTAACTCCCCTACTCTCTAATTCAGGAAGTTTCTTTAGTAAGACATTAACTGTATTTGTTCGTAAATGCCCTATAATAATCACATCACCACTTTCAAGAAATTTTATAGCCTCGTATAGTTTATTTTCTATATATCTTTGTTCTGCACTATTATCTATAAATCTTTTATTTATTCCACACTTTAACCCTTCTATATTTTTACAAACTTCATAAGCAACAGAATCAGCCGTTGTATGGCTATCAACAAATATGTTTGTATATTTTTTAATTACATTTAAAGCTTCCAACATCTTTTCTTTATTTTCTGTAAAAGAGGACCCCATATGGTTATTTACCCCATCAACAACATCCCCCAACCTTTCAAAATTAGATTTTATTGTAGCTTCTATGACTGATAAAGGCATATTTAAAAGTATTGCACCTTTACCTGGATTAGTATCTGGATAAGATTTAGGTTCCATAGGAAGATGCAAAAAAACCTCTTTACCTTTCGATTTAGCAAGTTTTACAGTTTCCGCATCATATTGAGTATAAGGTAAAACAGATAAAGTTATAGGATAAGGTGAATTAAAAACCTTTTTAGCCAAATCGATGTTTTGACCTGAATCATCCAATATTATAGCAAGTTTGTGTTTATATACTTTTTTATTAATCTGATCAGATCTTACTACATCTTCTTTTTTAGAATCACCAATAGTCTCCTTAGGTTCAGTTTTTTTCCCAAATTTTTCATCATCTAGAACATCTAATTTTATTTCCACCACAACTTTATCCCTTTCAAAAACAATATTATCACCATTATCGATTACTTCAAACTTATTATTCTTAAAAAAACTTTTCAGAGCACTCAAAATAGAATAAGTTTCCATTTCATGCAATATCAATCTATATCTGTAAAATAAAACATCCCCTTTTTTTGATACATCTTCAGATTTTAACCTATCTTTACTTATTTCATGATCAAATAAGAAAACTTTTATCTTCTCATCAAGATTATTTACAAGCAGGATATCTCTGGATAGCTCTTTCTGATCTATTCTAAGATGGTTCTCCAATGTTTTATTTTTCAAATCTTTTACTTTACCATTTACCAATAAAACAAATATAATTGAAAGTATCAAAAAAAATATACTGCCCACAACTAGTGCAGGCAGTATATTTTTATTTTTTCTTGTCCTATTTACTTTTTTTGCCATGTATTAATAAACCCTTTAAGAAATCGTATGCATATTTTAGCTGTAAGTCCTTCTCAAAATCAGCTTTTTCAAGTTCAGACAATGTAAGATTATCATTTACTTTCTCTTGATTACCCTGTGATTTGTCCTGTTTCTTTTTAGGATGATCTTCCTCATTTTCTCCTTTCAGATGTTTTTCATAATCCTTTTCTCTAAACTCCTGCTCATTTTCATTATAAACTATCTCTCCAGACTTGACTTCAATATCTGGAGTAATACCAACACCTTGTATAGATTTCCCAGATGGGGTGTAATATTTGGCAATGGTCAATTTGATAGCAGAACCATCTGTTAGATTAAAAGTAGTTTGAACAGAGGCTTTGCCAAAACTTGTAACCCCCATAACAATAGCTCTTTTATGATCCTGTAGAGCACCAGATACAATCTCAGATGCCGATGCACTACCACTATTTATAAGAACAATTAATGGAATATCATAATCAACCACAGGTAATTTTCTTGCTTTTAAATACACGGTATTTTTCTCATCTCTTTCCTTTGTGAATACAACCGTCTTACCCGGCTGTAAAAAAATAGATGAAACATTAACTGCTTCTTCAAGTAATCCACCTGGATTATTTCTCAGATCCAGAATAAGGCCTTCTATCTTCTCACCTTTAAGTTTTTCAATGGCATTCATAACATCAGAAGA
>JAINCL010000033.1:0-2553 GCA_036574145.1 Deferribacterales bacterium
TATGGAAGTGCTTATCTATTTATTTCCAAAAAGCTTTGATTATCAGATAACAGAATTAATAATTTTTTGTTATTAAAATAATTTTTTAAATTTCAATTAAAAATATAAATATTAATTATTGTATAAAATAATAGAATATACTTTGCTTTTTTTGTATATTGTATACAATTTTTTTATTGACAAAAAATCTTTTTGATGATAAAAAATAAACAGTGGTTTATAATTCTCAATAAAAACAGGAGGTAATTATGTCTCAATTGAAGCAAATTTTAGCTAAAAAGATCGAAGCTCACAGACCAAGGACTCAAAGATTGACAAAAGAGTTTGGTAATGTTGTGATCGATAAGGTTACTATCTCTCAGGTTATTGGTGGGATGAGGGATATAAAATCGCTTGTCACCGATATATCTTATCTTGATCCTCAAGAAGGTATTAGATTCCGTGGTAAAACTATTCCTGAAGTTTTTGAGCAGCTTCCTAAAGCAAAAGGTTCTAAATATCCTACTGTTGAAGCATTCTGGTTTTTCCTTCTCACAGGCGATATCCCAACTGAAGAGCAAGTTAATGAGGTTATGGCTGAGTGGAAGAAGCGTCAAGTTGTTCCTTCATATGTATGGGATGTTATAAGATCTCTTCCAAGAGATAGCCATCCAATGGTTATGCTTTCTACTGGTATTCTTGCTATGCAGAAAGATTCAAAATTTGCTAAGTTTTATAGTTCAGGCTCTTTCAATAAAAATGTTGCATGGGAATATGTATATGAGGATGCTTATGATCTCGTTGCACGTATACCAATAATTGCAGCATTTATATACAATCTCAAATATAGAGGCGATTTCCAGGTTGCTCCAGATCCATCCCTTGACATGGGTGCAAACTTTGCTCATATGATAGGTCAGTGTAAAGAGTATCAGGATGTTGCTCGTATGTACTTCATTCTTCATTCTGATCATGAGTCTGGAAACGTTTCTGCTCATACTACTCACCTTGTTCATTCTGCATTGTCAGACCCATATTATGCATACTCTGCAGGTCTTAATGGTCTTGCAGGCCCACTTCATGGTCTTGCAAATCAGGAAGTTCTTGATTGGATAATTAAGTTTGAAGAGAAATATCTAAAAGGTGCTGAGCCTACTAAAGAGATTATTGAAAAAGCTCTCTGGGATACACTCAATTCTGGTCAGGTAATACCAGGCTATGGACATGCTGTTCTTCGTAAGACAGACCCAAGATATACTGCTCAGAGAAACTTCTGTCTTGGAACACCAGGTCTCAAAGATGACCCATTGTTTAAAGTTGTTTCAATGATTTATGAAGTTGCTCCAGATGTACTTATGAAACATGGTAAGGCTAAAAACCCATGGCCAAACGTAGATGCTCAATCTGGCGTTATTCAGTGGTACTATGGTGTTAGAGAGTGGGATTTCTATACAGTTCTATTTGGCGTTGGTCGTGCACTTGGTTGTATGGCAAACATTACATGGGATAGAGGTCTTGGATATGCTATTGAAAGACCAAAATCTGTTACTACAGATATGCTTGAGAAGTGGGCTGCAAATCCACCTCAATTATAATATAAAGGGGCGTAAGCCCCTTTTCTATTTAGAAGTATTAAAATTTTTTTATTTAACTTTGTCAAGTAATAAAAATATCTAAAGAGATACAAAAAGTTCTTGATTTTTTTATCTTTTTTATGTAAAAGCAGAATCTCTAAATAAAAACAAAGGTTTAAAATATGATTTATGATTTAAAAGATATATCTTTTGACATTTCGATTGAAAAATGTTTTGAAAATTTGAGACCACACCCTAAGTTTGCTGATTGTACTTTTGAAAATTATATACCAGACGACAATTACCCTTCCCAATTTTATATAAAACAAACATTGATTGAAAAAATAGATACATTGAATAAAATTAAGAATAATCCACAAAAAGAGAAAAAATCATTTTTTGGATTGTTTAAGAAATCACAAGTTAAAAGTGGATTACCTATAAAGAACTTATATATAGATGGTGGTTATGGGGTTGGTAAAACCCATTTAATATCTGCATGTTATAATACTGCCAATGTAAAAAAAGCTTTTATGAGCTTTGGAGATCTGAATTATTTTTTTGTTTATTGGGGAGTAGAGAAGTGTATTGATGAGTTTTCAAAATTGGATCTTTTACTTATTGATGAATTTGAGCTTGATGATCCTGCTACTACCAGGATGATTGCTAAATTCTTTGCGCATATAAATAAAAAAACTTTGATTATCACTACATCAAATACCTTACCATCAGATTTGGGTAAGTTTAGGTTCCAAGCTGATGAGTTTGCAAGGGAGCTTGGGATTATTGCCAATACCTTTAAAACTGTAATTGTTGAGGGGGAAGATTACCGTAAAAAGAAACAACAGTGGAAAAGAAAGGTTAGAGATGAAAACTTTTTGGAATATTTTAAACATGATGAGTCACGTACAAAAATGATTGTTGATTTTAATGAGCTTATACATATATTGGAGGAGAATCACCCTTTTAAATATTTTGTGATACCTGAAAAGGTAGAGTC
>JAINCL010000256.1:0-14243 GCA_036574145.1 Deferribacterales bacterium
CTTGACGTCACATTTTTAAAAAACATTGTAATGCATTCATCAAACCTCGTAATAAGCTACAGCTACTCCCCAGATGGTATATAATGTATATACAAGGTATATTGAAGAATATAAAGAATAAGCCATAACCACATCAGTCAAGGTGACTTTTATCACAACGTTATCACTACAGTTATTCTAAACTCATAACTAACTGATAATAATGAAAATTAGAAAGCGGGCGACGAGATTCGAACTCGCGACCCTTAGCTTGGAAGGCTAATGCTCTAGCCAGCTGAGCTACGCCCGCATTGGAGCTTTAGGAGTGGGGAGAGGAGGATTCGAACCTCCGAAGGCGAACGCCAACAGATTTACAGTCTGCCCCCTTTGGCCACTCGGGAATCTCCCCAAAGAGAAGCTGGCGAAGGGAATTGAACCCCCAACCTGCTGATTACAAGTCAGCTGCTCTACCGATTGAGCTACGCCAGCGTGGACAGCTATAATAGCAAAATATTTGTAATTGTCAATATTTTTTTTAATCACATCAGTCTTTCAATAAAACATATTATTTTATAATAAGTTAGAATAAAAGCAATTCATACCTACTTGTCACTATCCATTTTTTCTGATCCCATATTTCCCCATTCGGTATTAAAATTATCAGTTTAGCTCTAAGACTGAACATAATTAAATAATAATATTTCGTATTATAAAAATCAACTTATTTATAGTATTTTTTATAAAGTAAGTCGACATCCCTTCCCAACAGATAGCTAATCAATAAAAAGATATCCCTAACGGTAGTAGATATTATCCCATATTTTTCCCATCTCCGTGGAGATGTAACCGAATATTTTTGTGAAAAATAGAATTTTAAACCTATCTTTTTACATCTTAACATAAGCTCAACATCTTCAAATAATGAAATCGATCTGACTCCTCCAATAGATTTTATGGTATCTTTTTTTATGAATATCGTCTGATCACCATAAGGTAGTTTGAACAATAATGTTCTTAAATAAACAGCTTTTTCTATAATACGAAAAAGAAGACCTTTTCCATCTATCTTAAGTCGAAAAGCACCATAATCGTAACCTTTAACCATTGCATTGAGAATATCTATGAAATTCTCCTTCACAATCTTTGTATCTGCATGTAAAAATACTACAACATCACCTGTTGAAGTTGTAACCCCTTTTTGCAATTGATGTCCACGCCCTTTTTGATCAGAAATAAGTCTAATAACATCTGTTAAAGATATCTTATCTATTGTTGAGCCATGTTTATCACCATCGACGATGATAATTTCATATTGAAAAATTTTCAGATTCTCCATTAACTCTTTTAAAAAAATATCGATATTTTTTTCTTTATAAACAGGTATTATTATACTTAGCTTCATTTTTTGAAAATATGTACAATTCTTGGCAAAAACGATAAAACTCCAAGCATTATGAAGAGAATTAATGTTTCCGTTGAGACAATTTCTTTTAGAGAATTGATCTTTTCAAGGGTTTGACCTGCATAGGTATATACCAATGAAGCGGGGAAAATCCCCACAATGGTGGTCCATGTATATGTAAAAAGACTTATACCGCTTACACCTGCCAAAATATTTACTAAAAAAAATGGGAAAATAGGGATTAATCGTAAAACAAGCATATAGTTATGTCCATGCTTTAGTATCTCCTGATCAAATCTCGATAATTTGTCCTTGTATCGTTCTTTGATATAATCTCTAAAGAGATAACGGGCAACGATGTAAGAAATTATTGAACCAACTACAGCAGCAAAATTGATGTATATAATACCGGGGAAAAATTTAAAGAAATATCCACCAGCTAAAGTTAGTACTGTGGCTATAGGTAATGATAAAGCGGTCACAATAATATAGGTTATTATAAAAGTAACAACGGAAATGAAGTAATTTGAATCTATATAATTTTTAATGTCAGTTTTATAAGATTTAACATTTTCCAATGTAATAAGATCGTTTACGCCAATATACTGCAATAAAACCAGCATTAGGAAAATAACACTGATAATAATAACTTTCTTAACATTTTTCCCTTTCATATTATAAACTCAGAAATATTTGCAGGTAATAGTTTATATTCCATCGCTTTTTTCAGATCATCAATTGTATCGATATCGTAAAGAGGATCTATTAAAGAGTAGCTAAATGATAAGCTGTTAATATTATATAAAAGAGACTCAAATACCGATTCAGTACTCCATTGAATATCATTTAAAAGTTCTTTTGGGATATTATTTTTTGCACCCAATAAATAAAATCCACCATCATAGGATGGACCTATGACAAGGTCTGAAGTATCCAGGCATTTAACAGCCCTTATACACTCAGTTTTTAAATCCCCTACGATATCTGAACCTACTATAATGACCTTATTATACCTATTTTTAAAAAGTGATTCAAAAGCGTAAAAAAGCCTTTCACCAAGATCATCGCCAATCTGGTAACCCACTTTATAAAAAAAGGAAGGGAAATGAATTTTCATATAATTGTTGAATTTTAGGGTATCATCTTTATTGTCGATGAAAATAAATAGATCTAAAGTTAAATCTTCTATTGTAAATAGCATTTTTAATGTATTATTAAGGAGAAATTTATAAACCTCAACTGCTTTTATACAACCTATATCTTTAGCAAGTCTTGTTTTTACTCTCCCATCTTCAGGGTATTTACAGAAGATTGCTACAGCAGTGTCATTTGTCATGGCAAAATAGTTGAGAACTACCTTTTAATACATCCCATCCATACTCCTCCAGTAGATCAGCACAACGTGATACAGAAAAACCTCGCCCCTCCTCAGTTTTCTCCTTTGTATCCCTTGGGTTTGCTCCACTTTCTGCCCATATGATATTTGCCCCTGCAAAAAGACCTATACCATTAGGTTCGTGGGTACAATTGCCCACTACTGAGTGTTTTGTTGCAAGTCTTGTGATGGCAACAATCTGTGCCATACGAAGCTCTGATACCATAGGGTATTTTGATAACTCAGTCCCGGGAATATTTATCCTTCTCATAGCCCCACTAAATACAGGCTCTATACCCGCAGCAATTAATATCTTATCGGCGATCTCCTCGTTTGAATGTTCGGACCCTATTGGCTCCACACAGGTTCCAACAAGTAATCCCGCCTCTTTGAAATTATTAATTGAATTTAATCGACCTTCTTTTGAAAGTCTGTTATCTTTACCTTCACCCATCCTCACAGCGTGATACACTCCAGTAAAACCGGCATCTTTTAATTTTTTGGCGTTATTTAAAGATTGATCACCGATATTGGCAATAAGTATCGTTTCAGGTTTCAGATACTTTTTTATCTCTTTTGTATACTCTACCAATTTCCCAATATCATAGTTCGCAGTGGTCATAATATAGATAGCAGCACATTCAGAATTTGCTTCAAACTGTTTTGCATAGTTTATGGCCTCTTCAATGGATATCTCTTTTGGTTCAGTGAAAATTTTGTTGGATGGTGCAAAAGAGCAGAATTTACAATCAGCTGGACATGGTGATAGATTTATAGCAAATTGACCATGTATCTCTGCAATATTTTTAGAAATTTTACGTGACAATAAAGCACCAGCAGTTATAATTTCGTAAGCCTCTCTGCTATTTTCAGGGTAGTTTAAAAGGTAAACTATCTCATCATGGTTTAATCCTTCGTCATTTAACCCTTTTTTAATAATATTGGACAGTTTATACATTTTCACTCCTTGATCCAGCCTTCTTTTATTGCTATTTCATAGATAAGTTCGGCACAAAAACCGGTTATTTCTGGGCAATGTCTATATTTCCCTATGCCAAAAAGGATCTCCGCTTTCTTTTTTAGTCCCTTACAACATGTTGTCTGATATCTTTTTTTAAATTCTTCAATAAACTGTTTACCAACTTTCTGAGCATATTCTCTACTTTCATTATTATTTAACCTACCTGAAAAATATCCCGCAATTAAAATCGAAGCGGAGACAGCTCCACAGATACATCCGCTGTCTCCTATCCCTTCACCAAGTATCGTCATAGACCTTTTAAAATCATCTGAAAAAGTTAAGCCTGCAATATCTTCAAATGCTCTTACCACAGCCTCTGAGCAATAATAACCTTCATTGAAATAATTTTTTGCCAGAGATATAATATTATCTTTTTGGCTCTGAATATTCATCATATTTCCAGCCAGACATACCATCTTTTAAAAGATAGAGTCTTTTCTCATCGATACCTTTAGATTTAATATAGTCATATGCATTTTCAGCTCCAGATTTACCTCTTGGACAAACCACCACAACAGGCAGATTATCTTTTTTTACTTTTTCTACTGCCGGATCTAATCTTTTTTTCTCTTCCGCTGTTTTAGCCGGGAATGCATGCGTTGGTATAGCACCTACAATATGCTCATCATCGAAATCTTTTTTGGGCTGGATATCGATGATATAAAAATGCTTTTTACTTTTAAGCCAACTCAATAATTCATCAGCCGTAATATAGTTATAGCTACTGAACAAACCAGCATAAAGGTTTGCAGAAAAAAGTGCAACCACTACAAATAGGAAAAACCTTTTCATCATTCCTCCTTAAATATTATTGTGAATATATATATATTCAAATTATATGAAAATTACAAATAGGAAATTATGATATTAGTATATTTAATTATAGGTTTTTCCTATTTTATCTCACGTATTACGTTTTACATACAGATTTAATTACTCTTTTTTTTAAATTACTACGTCCTTCAGAACCCACAAAAACACCTTTAAAAGTCTTTGCTATGAACGATGTGACGAAGTAAACCCATTCAATATTCAACATCTCACCTCTTACCTTCCCTAATTGAGTCCTTGACCTTTGAAAAAATTGTATGTAATATAAAAACATGAAAGAGGTAGTCGATGCATACGAAAGGATAAAACAGTATATAAAATATTTACCCATTTACTATTCCAATAATTTTTCTGAGCCATTTAAAGGAAATATCTATTTTAAACTGGAAAATCTCCAAAGAACCGGCTCCTTTAAAATAAGAGGTGCTTTAAATGCCATTTTAAAAAATGAAAAAAGATGCAAAAATGGTGTAATAACTGCCTCAGCTGGTAACCATGCACAGGGGGTAGCATTTGGTTCATCACTTTTAAATATCAAATCCACAATAGTTATGCCAACAATAACCCCTTTAATAAAAGTTGAAAATACTAAGAGTTATGGTGCTGAAGTTATTCTGTATGGTAAATCTTATGACGATGCATATCTTTTTGCCCAAAGTATTGCTAAGGAAAAAGGTTTATATTTCATTCACCCTTTCAATGATGAAGATGTTATCAATGGGCAAGCTACAATAGCATATGAAATTATTAAAGAGATGGATAATATAGATTACCTAATAGTCCCCATAGGTGGCGGTGGTCTTATATCAGGTATAGCAAAATTTATAAAATATCTAAATCCTAAGATTAAGGTCATAGGTGTACAGGCTGAAAATGCTGCATCTATGTACACTTCCATCAAAAAAGGTAACATAGTCAAACTGACAAATTCAAACACCATTGCTGAAGGGATCGCTGTAAAAGAGCCGGGTGATATAACTTATAGATACTGTAGAGAGCTTGTTGATGATATACTTATTGTAAATGAAAATGAAATAGCATTTGCTATTTTACAATTCATAGAAAAATCTAAATTGGTTGTAGAAGGGGCTGGTGCATCAACTTTAGCAACTATCCTATCAAGAAAAATCGATGTTGCAGGTAAAAATACTGTTCTGATCTTATCTGGTGGAAATATAGATGTGAATCTACTTACAAGGGTATTTTATAAAGGTATGGCAACCACTGGTAGATTCCTGGAATTAAGTATAATTTTAAAAGATACACCAGGTTCACTTGCTATAATTACTAAAGATGTTGCCGATCTTGGTGCAAATATACTTGACATCAGGCATTTTAGATACGATACAAACCTACCTGTTGGATCAACAAAGGTTATCTTCCACCTTGAAACCAAAGGTTCATCACATATTGAAGAGATAATTAAAACTCTTACGGAAAAGGGATACGACATAGGGATATAAATTATGGATACCAATATTTGGGACGAAATTTTAAAATCTTTAGAAAAAGTTTTTTCACCACAAGTAATTCAAACGTGGTTGAAACCATTAAAGATAAAAGATATAAGAGGTGATGTAATTATTATTGAAACACCCAACAGGTTTTACAAAAACTGGATAGAGGAAAAATATTTAGACGAGATTAAAAAGATACTCCACGAAGAATTTAATTTAAATTCTGAAATTAATTTGATAATAGGGAATAATAATATATCAGAAAATTCCACTCCAAAAAATGAAACACCAACTGTAAGCAGTTCAACATCTGTTTTAGAAAGATCAAATAATTTAAACAAACAGCATACATTTGAAAATTTTGTTGTCGGAAGTTCAAATCAATTTGCCCACGCTGCTGCACTTGCAGTAGCTGAAGGGTATTCTCAAACTTACAATCCATTATTTATCTATGGCGGAGTCGGTTTAGGTAAAACCCATCTAATTCATGCCATCGGTAACAAGATCGTAGAAAAATTCCCCAAATTAAAGATTATATACATCTCAAGCGAGGCGTTCACAAATGAAATGATATATGCCTTAAAAACCAAAACCATGGACGATTTCAGGGAGAAATATAGAAGTATAGACCTGTTACTTTTTGATGATGTACAATTTTTAGCTGGTAAAACAAGAAGTACAGAAGAGTTTTTCTATACCTTCAATTCTTTATATGATATTCAAAAACAGATAGTTATAACCAGTGATAAAGAACCGAATGAAATCCCGGACCTTGAGGAAAGGTTAAGGAGCAGATTTGCATGGGGACTTTTGGCAGATATACAACCACCCTCAATTGATGAAAAAGTTGCCATTATTCTTAAAAGATCAGAAATGATGAATATATATATATCCGAAGAGATTGCTCGTTATCTTGCAGAAAACCTGAAAGGTGATAACATTAGAGATCTTATTGGAGCACTTATAAGGTTAAACGCCTTTTCCACATTTCATAACAAACCGATATCGATAGATCTTGCGAAAAAATCACTCGATAAATTTATGATTAAAAAAGATAGTGTTATAACTGTTGATAAAGTGTTAAACGCAGTATGCGGATATTTTAATCTAAAAGTAAATGAATTAAAATCGAAAAAAAGAACTAAAAGTATCTCCTACCCAAGACAGATTGCAATGTATCTCTTAAGGGAAAAAGTAAATCTCTCATTACATGAGATAGGAGCAGAATTAGGTGGTAGAGATCATAGTACTGTTTTACATTCCATTAATTCCATTCAAACTAAGATTGAAAAAGATCCCGAATTAAAATCTATAATTACAACAATAAATAGAAAGATATTAAATTCATAAAAAAGGCTGGGATTACCCAGCCCTTTTATAGTAATAGATTACCTAAAAGATAACCTATAATACACGCAACAAATACTCCCAATAAGCCAGGTGCCATAAAACTGTGATTCAAATAAAACTTACCTGCAAGTTTTGTAGTTCCTGTCACATCAAATGATGCTGTAGCAATATCTGAAGGGTATACTGCGATGAAGAAATAAGCATAACTTGAAGGCATAAGTCCAACCAAAACTGAAGGTGGAAGCCCCAACCCTATACTAACAGGAAGCATCATTTTTATAGTTGCCGCTTGTGAATGTATAAGAATTGAAACAAAGAACATCGCCAATCCAAAGGTAAATGGGTAAGCTTTGACCGTATCAGTAATTGTTGATTTTAATGATGGCATAGCATAACTAAAGTATGTATCTGTCATCCAGGCAATTCCAAAAATAGCAAGTGTAGCCAACATTCCTGCTCTAAATACCTTACCTTCTGCTACTGTAGTAGGTTTAATTTTACTTACCAATAAAATTATACCACCAAAAGCAAGCATAATCAATTGAACTATCACATCCATTTTTATCTCTTTTTCACATATGGTTCTAACAGATGGAAACATTGCAAGAACTGCTATAACAGCAATTGCTAATATGAACAATGCAACAGCTTTTTTAGCCGATGCTGGTAATGTTTCACCTAATATTGAATAACTGGCAGATTCAATTTTCTGTTTCCAGGCTGGGTCCTGTAACCTTTTTTGATATTCAGGATCATCCTCAAGTTCTTTCCCTCTTCTTAAGCTATAAATACACATTGCTATTGTTCCAAGAAATGTTGCAGGCACAGTAACTGCTAAAATGCTCAACAATGTAATATTTGTGCCTATTTTCGTAAGTTCGGTAAGGGTATAAACCACCGCAGCAGAAATTGGGCTAGCTGTAATTGCAAGCTGAGAGGCTAGAGAAGCTGCCGCCATAGGCCTCTCTGGCCTAATCTTATTTTTTATGGCTATATCAGCTATAATAGGCATAAGTGTGTAAACAGCATGTCCAGTACCTATTAAAAATGTTAGAAAATATGTACTAATATGTCCAAGGAAAGTGATGTATTTAGGCTTCGATCTCAAAATTCTCTCTGTTACCTGTAACATATACTTAAGCCCACCTGAAGCTTCAAGTATAGATGCACATGTAACAACCGCCATAATAATCAACATAACGGTAATAGGTGGTTCTGATGGTGGCATCCTAAATATAAATACTTCCACCAACAATCCAAGACCAGATAAAGCTGCAAGCCCTATTGTATCAAACTTGCTTCCCAAGTAGAGTATAAAAATTACAAACAAAAATTCTAATATCAACATAGCTGCCTCCTTTTTAACGTCTGTAATTTTAATTTAATGATTTTTATGAAGATGTAAATATAAGGTAAATATGAATCTTTTTTTACATTTTGTTATTTTTGCTCTTTTTGCTCACGAGAATAAATTCCCTTTCAGTTCTTCCTATCTTCCCATAATTGGTGTTTACTTCAACAACATTTATCTCCATCAGATATTCAAGATACCTTCTAGCTGTATTTCGACTGGCACCTATCTTATCACCTATCTCATCTGCAGTAAGATAATCTGAGGCACCTTCTAATACTTTTAGAATCTTTTTTAAAGTTATTTCATCTATACCTTTAGGGATATCATCTTTATCTATATTTATATTCTTTATCGTCATATCGATATCTTTCTGATCAACTTCAGATTTAGTTTTTATTGTATTGAAAAAAGTTATATATTTATTTAGCGAATCCTGTAATCTATCTAAAACTATAGGTTTTATAAGATAATCAAAAACCCCTTTATGCATAACTGATTTTACGGTCACAATATCTTTTGCAGCAGAAATGATTATAAAATCGATATCAAGGTTATTTTTCCTAATATCATCTAAAATGTCCAGACCAAAACCATCTTTAAGATATAAGTCTAATAAAACAAGATCAGGCTTTAAACTATAAATTAAATCTAAACCATGGATATTTTATTTTCGATATATTCTATCATCCTATGAAAATTCTCAGATTCCTTTAAAATAAAATTTCTTGCCTCATCATAAGCTCCAATCTGCAAAAGTCCACCTATCATATGTAATTTATTAGAATATTCATGGCTTTGTGCCCTTAAAACTTCTGAACATTTTCTCATATTTTGAATCTCTTTTCTCAACTTCTCAACCTCATCTAATTCATAAAATGTAAGTAAAAAACCGAACATTTCATCTTCATTTGTAATCGAATTAGCAGATATTAACATTTTTTTACCATTGAAATTTAATTCCTTGTATCTAATATTACCATAATTTGTTTTTGAAAAAACTAAATCATTTTTAATATTATCAATAAGTTCTTGAAAACTAATACCAATATTGCTACATATTTTCTGTGCTGATCTATTATTATATCTTATTGCTAAATCATTATTTAAAGCTATTATCCCCTCTTTAATGGAATTTAAAATTATACTGTTTTCTTTATACATACTTGTAATTTCAAATGGTTCAAGCTCCATGGTAATTTTTTTAACTCTTTTGGCTATAAAATTTGAAAAAATTAACCCCAAAAGCCCCATAAAAAATAGATAGACTACCAAAACTAATCTATAGGTTTTTAATTGATCTTTGATCTCAGATTTTAGGTACCCTACAGCAACAAAACCTATTATATCTTCACCATTTTTTATAGCGGCAAATCCTCTTACAGAAGGTCCTAAAGTTCCTATTGCTTCAGAGAAATAAGGTTCACCTTTCTGGATAACATCATAATAATCATCTCCAACGAATCTTTCCCCCACATTATCTCGATTTGGATGTGAAAAACGTATCCCGTCTTTATCAGCAACAACTATATATTGACATTTTATATCTTTTCTAATCTCTTCAATATAATCATTGTTAGAAAAATCTCTATTTTTTATACTACTAATTATCTTATCATTCTTTGCTAATGTTTTTGCAATATTAATACTTTTATCACCAATAGTTTTAAAATAAAAATCTTCAAAAAATGTTGTAAATGAAAAGTAAAGAACAAATAACTGTAATAAAATGAGTAAAATTATAGTTAATAATATATTGTATTTAAGATTTTTTTTAATAAAATCGTTGATTCTATAAATAAACATATTATCACCACCTAAAGTTTAATAACAAAAGGTTTTTAAAATGTAAACAAATAATTTTGATTATTTTTTTATTGTTTAAACAACATTTAGAAAATGTTTATAAAAGGTATTAAAAATATTTAATCTTATAGTTTTATACAATTTCTCAACAGTTATAAACAATATTTTAAACATACAATTTTAAATATTAACTTTTTAATAAATATTCTTATTTTTTACTTGTAAACAAAAAATAAATAGGTTATTATTATTACAAGTTTTTAAATAAATAATACTAACAATAAGTAGGAGAGGATATGCGATTTAAACTGGTAAAACAAGAGATCTATCCAATTCTTCAGAACGCTATAAACTTTACAAGCACAAAGAATACAAACACTATTCTTCAAAATATATATATATCAGCAGAAAATAATAAGATCACCTTTAAAACTAATAGTATAATATCAGGTTTTTGTGCAACAATAGATGCCCATGTAGAATTTGAAGGTGTAACTACCGTAATATGCAAAAAATTACTCGATATCATTAAAGAGATTCCAGATTCTACAGTCATAGATTTCTTTTTCGATGGTTCAAGGATGAAGATAACAGCTGGAAAGGCTTCATTCAGTCTTGCTACAATGTCTCCAGAACTATTTCCTGCTATGACAGATATAGCACCTGAATATTCTTTAAAATTGAATACGACAGATTTTATTTCTATAGTGGATAAAACTTTATTTTGTGTAGCCAATACAGCTGCAAAAATTGAATTTACAGGACTACATCTTAAGGTATATGGAAATAAATTGGAAGTTCATTCTTCAGATTTCCAGCGTATAGCTTCAGCAACCATAAACATTAATGATGAACAGTCTGATGAATTCATTATAAATATACCCAAAAAATCTGTTTCAGATATATATAAGGCTGTATTGGATAATAGTGAAATAGAGATATTTACAGATTTAAAACAGTTAATGGTTGTATCTGGTAATATAAAGATATTTTCAAGACTTATAGAAAAAACAGTTAAATCCATAAGCTCACTATTTCATGACGATACACCTATTCAACTTGTAGTAAATAAAAATATGCTTCTTGAAAATATTAGAAAAGTTATGGCAATAGCCAGTGAGATTACCCATGCTGTTGTATTTTCCGTTACTGGAGATACACTTACTTTGTACAGCTTAGAAACTGAATATGGTCAAGGTATTGATAAACTTGAAAATATAGATCATAAAGGAGACGATATAGATATCGTTTTAAATGCAAGACTCCTACAAGAGATATTAAATCATATAGATAGTAACGATGTAATCTTTAAGATAATAGGTAGAAGAAATCCTGTACTAATCTATCCTACTGTAGGTAATTATAAATATCTACTGGTTCCACTTGCCATAGATAGAGCTTAATGAATATAGAAACACTACATTTAAATAATTTTAGAAATCATCATAATATTACTTTGTCATTTGAAAATAAAAATATAATTGTTGGTAAAAATGGAAGTGGTAAAACATCAATTGTGGAAGCCATTTTTACTGTTTTAACTGGTAGAAGTTTTAGAACAAACAATTTAAAAAATTTAATTAATTATAGTTCAGATTTTTTTAAATTAGCTGGTGTCTTAGTTGATAAAAATTACAAGTCTCGATTTAAGCTTTTTTATAAAAATATTAAAGAGTTTTATCTTGATGATAAAAAAGTAGATAAACCATCAGATTTTATCCTAAAACATCCTGTGGTTTGTTATTCCCCCGAAAATGAAGGTTTACTTTCAAATGAAATGGAGTTTAGAAGAAGGTTTTTAGATCGAACTATAGGTTATATATATCCTGAACACCTTTTTAATTTAAAATCCTATTTAAAACTTTTAAATCTTAAAAAAAACTATATTTATAATAATATATCAGATCCACTCATTTACGAATCTATACATGAAAAGATGGTTTATTACTCTGAAAAAATAACTGAAAAAAGAGATAGTTTTATCAATAAATTTAATGAGTATATAGAAAAAAATCTATCCAGATTCCCAAGCTTTACATCTGAAAAGTTTCTTCTATTTTATCATAAAGATACTATAAAAACAGATATTATTGATAAAGAATTAAAAGAAGGAAAAATTTTATCAGGTCCACAAAGAGATAGAGTTAATTTCATTTTAAATGGGTATAAACTGGAAAGGATCGCTTCTTTTGGGCAAAAGAAGAGCCTGGCGCTGTTTTCCATTTACTGTTTTATTAAAATAGTTGAAGAATTTTTAAAATCTGATATAATAGTCATTCTTGATGATTTTGAGGCTGGTCTTGACATGGAAAGAATAAATTTTTTTCTTGAAAAAATTAACAGTTCGCAGCTTTTTATAACAGGTCTAAATGAAAAGAATTTTAATGGTTTTAATATTATAAAAATTTAGTGAGGTATTATGTTGGAAAACGATTTAAATGATAACAGTTATAGCGAAGATTCGATAAAGGTTTTAGAAGGGCTTGAAGCTGTAAGACAAAGACCCGGTATGTATATCGGCTCTATAGATGTCAAAGGTCTTCACCATCTTGTTTACGAAGTTGTTGATAATTCCATAGATGAGGCAACTGCTGGATTTTGTAAAAATATATTTATTACTCTACATGTAGATGGCTCTGTGACTGTGGAAGATGATGGTAGAGGGATACCTGTAGGGATACACCCTGTTGTTAAAAAACCGACAGTGGAAGTAGTTATGACCACATTGCATGCTGGTGGTAAATTTAACTCTGGTGCATATTATGCTTCTGGTGGTTTACATGGTGTGGGTGTTTCTGTTGTTAATGCTTTATCTGAATATCTTGAAGTCTATGTTAAAAGAGATGGACATACATATTATCAAAAATATGAGAGGGGTAAACCTATTACAGAATTTAAAGAGATAGGCAAAACAGAAAAGACCGGTACAAAGGTACGTTTTAAGCCTGATCCAGAGATATTTGAAACCACTGAATTCCATTTCGAAACATTATCAAAAAGGTTCAGAGAGCTTGCATTTTTAAATAGTGGACTTAGAATTAAAGTTGTAGATGAAAATAGTGATAAATTCCACGATTTTTTATTTGATGGTGGAATAGTAAGTTATCTCCTATATCTAAACAAAGGTAAAGAACTTCTTTTTGAAAACCCTATATACATTTCAGGTAAATATGAAAATGTAATGGTGGAGTGTTCCATCATTTATAATACATCTTTTGATGAAAAGATTACCTCATTTGTGAATAATATACATACAGAAGAGGGTGGTACCCACGAATCAGGATTTAAATCAGCATTTACGAAGGTTTTTAATAATTTTGTCAATAAGCATAATTTAAATAAAGATAAATTAAATCTTGAGGGTGATGATATCAGGGAAGGGATGTCTGCTATAGTATCAATAAAATTGAATGAGCCTATGTTTGAAGGGCAGACAAAGTCTAAGCTTGGATCTTCCATTGCTAAGGTTGCTGTAGAAAGTGTTGTAGGGCAATATCTATCAGATTTTTTTGAAGAAAACCCTGTAATTGTTAAGAAGATACTTGATAAAGCTATTCAGGCGTATAGAGCAAGGGAAGCAGCAAGAAAAGCTAAAGAGCTTACCAGAAGAAAAAATGCCCTTGATATATCCTCTCTTCCAGGAAAACTTGCTGATTGTCAGGAGAAAGATC
>JAINCL010000257.1:0-4776 GCA_036574145.1 Deferribacterales bacterium
ATTTACCACATGACTCCCTCTGGGTGAAGGTAAGGAAGAATTGCGCAACGTTCACCATACAGTTAGTTTCATCCATCACAACCACACCACCAGAACCCATCATAGCTCCAGCTGCTATAAGAGAGTCATAATCTATAGGTGTATCAAGAAGTGATTCAGGAAGACAACCACCAGACGGACCTCCAAGCTGAACTGCCTTAAACTTTCTCTTTTTAGCAATACCACCACCTACATCAAATATAAGCTGTCTAACAGTAATACCCATAGGAACTTCAACAAGACCGGTACTTTTTACCTTTCCACTTAATGCAAATATCTTTGTACCTTTAGATTTTTCTGTACCCATTGCTGCATAAAAATCTGCACCATCAAGTATTATCAATGGAAGGTTAGCAAAGGTCTCTACGTTGTTAACGTTTGTAGGCTTACCCCATAATCCTCTAACAGCTGGGAAGGGTGGTCTTGATCTTGGCATTCCACGTTCACCTTCAATTGAAGCAATAAGAGCTGTTTCCTCACCACATACGAATGCACCAGCTCCCTCTTTCAGATGAAGATGAAACTCAAAATCTGTACCAAGTATATTCTTTCCTAAGAAACCTCTTCCTTCTGCTATTTTAATAGCTTTTTTAACCCTTTTAATCGCAAGTGGATACTCGGCCCTACAATATATATAACCCTCTCTACAACCTATAGCGTAAGCCGCAATAAGCATACCTTCAATCACAACATGAGGGTTACCTTCTATAATACTTCTATCCATAAATGCGCCAGGGTCACCCTCGTCAGCATTACAGATAAGATATTTTAAATCACCTTTAGATGCCCTACAAAAACCCCATTTAATTCCAGTAGGAAAACCACCACCGCCCCTACCTCTTAGTCCAGATTTTTTAACCTCTTCAATGACCTGTTCTGGAGTCATCTCTTTTAAAACTTTTTTAATGGCTTCATATCCACCATGGGCAATATAGTCATCAATATCTTCAGGATCAACTTTACCACAATTTTTCAACACATAACGTTTCTGTAATTTATAGAAATCATAATAATCTTTTTTAGCTGCCCACTTATCAACTACCTGTCCATTTAAGATATGCTCCTGAACTATTACAGGAACCATTTCAGGAGTAACATGCTCATATGTAATTGCATCCATACCAGGTAAATGAATATCTACGAGGACATCACGGGCACATAAACCTCTACATCCAGTTGCTTTAACTTTACAGTTTCTCTCTTTGACTGTTGCTTTAATACCCTCTTTCTCAAATTCAGCTGCAAATGCATCCATTACCTCGTGACCACCGGATGCAACACCGGCTGTACCCATACATACATGTACTTCAATAACATCATTATTCATACTCATCATTTCCCCCTAATCCTGTTTTTGAGTATATTCTTTAAATATCGATCTCGCCTGCTCAGGGGTCAAGTTTCCATATGTTTTATCATTAATCATAATAACAGGTGCCATACCACACGCACCAATACAAGAAACCTCTTCAAGGGTAAACTTAACATCAGGAGTTGTCTCACCATTACCAATTCCAAACTCCTCTTTTACAACCTCAGATATCCTGCCCGAACCCTTAACATGGCATGCTGTACCCCTGCATACCCTAATAACATATTTACCTCTCGGAGTGGTATAAAACTGAGCATAAAATGTAAGAACTCCATAAAGAGTATGGGATGAAATATTAAGATTTTCCCCAATTCTCTCTATCATCTCTTTAGAAAGATAACCGTAATGCTCCTGAACTTTCTGAAGAACCGGAATCGTTGCACCTTTCTTACCTTTATATTCAGCACATACTTCATCTATATAAGTAAGATCTAATTCTTTATTTTCAGCCACTGCTTCCATATCCATCCCCTTTTATCTATCTATTTCACCGAGGACTATATCGATACTACCTATTATACCAACAAGGTCAGCAACCATATGCCCTTTTGCCATCGTCTCAAGTGCACCTAAGTTTACAAAAGAGGGGGCTCTTATCTTTAATCTGTAAGGCTTAGAGTCACCATCACTTACAATATAGAATCCAAGTTCACCCTTTGGAGCTTCTACACAGGCATAAGCCTCACCTTTAGGTGCAGCAAAACCTTTTGTAATAATATAAAACCTTCTTATCAATGCTTCCATTTTTTCATAAACTTCTTCATGAGGTGGTATCTGAACCCTTGGATCATCTGTCATTACAGGTCCTTCTGGCAACTGCTCCAACGCCTGTTTCAAAATCTTATTGGCTTCCCTCATCTCTTTAACTCTTACAAGATAACGTGCATAGATATCACATCCATCTTCCACAGCCACTTCAAAATTGAATCTATCATAAATACCGTATGGCTCATCTCTTCTCAAATCGAAGTTCACACCAGAACCTCTCATTATAGGACCACTTACACCATAATCTATAGCATCTTCTCTCGATATTTTTCCAACTCCAACAGTCCTCTTCAACCAGATCCTGTTCTTGGTCAATAATCTTTCGTAAGTATTGATCCTTTCATCAAATATATTTACAAATTCTTTTAGTCTCTCTATAAACAACGGTGGTACATCTTCTCTAATACCACCAACTCTTATCCATGAGCTTGTCATCCTTTGACCTGTAGCTATTTCAAACATATCAAGGATTAGCTCCCTTTCCCTGAATGCATACAGGAAAACTGTCATAGCACCGATATCAAGAGCATGGGTCGCAATCCATAGAAGGTGGCTTGCACATCTTGCAAGCTCTGCAAATATCACCCTTAAATACTCAGCTCTTTCAGGTATCTTCACATTAAAGAACTTTTCAACAGCAAGACAATACGCAAGATTGTTTGACAATGGTGATAGATAATCCAATCTATCTGTCAATGGTATGAACTGATGGTATGTTCTATGTTCGGCAAGTTTTTCAACACCTCTATGGAGAAACCCTATATCAGGTCTAACACCAACAATTGTCTCACCATCTAAATCTACAACAAGCCTTAAAACTCCATGGGTACTGGGGTGTTGAGGCCCCATATTGACTGTAATTATTTCACTTAAATTATCCTTTGCACTTATACTCATCTG
The DNA here is from genome assembly GCA_036574145.1 of Deferribacterales bacterium. Lineage (GTDB taxonomy): Bacteria > Chrysiogenota > Deferribacteres > Deferribacterales > Calditerrivibrionaceae > Calditerrivibrio. The sequence continues at coordinate 3,080 of JAINCL010000257.1, forward strand.
CCACCCCTAACTATCTGCTAAATTTTAGACCAAGATTCTGTTCATCGGCATTATTGAACCACTTCCTACCCTTTAATGGGTAATCTTTTCTAAGTGGATGCCCATCGAAAAATTCTGGCAGAAGTATCCTTCTCAAATCTGGATGCCCTTCAAATTTAACACCTACAAGGTCATACTGCTCCCTCTCAAGGAAGTTAGCACCTTTCCAGATATCTACCACACTCTCTATCTTATCATCTTCAATTGCAACTTTAACAAAAATTCTAAATTTATCTTTAACAGTGAATAGATTATAAACCACATCGAACTTCTCTTTTCTTTTTGGCCAATGTGTTGCAACAATATCTACAAGGTAGTCAAAACCGAAATCGTACTTCAAACTCCTCAATATATCTTTAAAGGAGCCTCTATCGACAACAATAAATCTACTACCAAATTTTTCATAACTATTTATTACCTTTCCGGGAAATTTCTCATTAACCTTATTAACCAACTCGACAAAATTCATAACCCACCTCACTTCCTTAACACTTTGTCACTTTTTATCTTTTCCTGTAAAGCGACAAGAGCATCAAACAAAGCTTCAGGCCTTGGTGGACACCCAGGTATATAAAAGTCTACAGGAACTATTTCATCAACACCCTGCACAGTGGAATAAGTATCGAAAATACCTCCACTTGTAGCACAACTACCCATAGCTATAACCCACTTAGGATCAGGCATCTGATCATAAACCTTCCTAACAACAGGTGCCATTTTTCTTGTTACGGTACCTGCAACTATCATCAAGTCAGCCTGTCTTGGGGTAGCTCTAAATATTATACCTAACCTATCAAGGTCATACTTAGAAGCACCAGCAGCCATCATCTCGATGGCACAGCATGCCAAACCAAATGTTACAGGCCACAAAGAAGAACGCCTAGCCCAGTTTATTACACCATCTACTGTAGCAGTAATAATGTTGTCTGAAAACTTATGCTCCATCAAGCCCATTCTAACGCTCCTTTCTTCCAAGCATAAAAATAGCCAAAGACTAAAATTATGATGAAAATAATCATTTCAATTAACCCAAAAAGTCCTAAAACATCGAAAGATACTGCCCACGGAAACAGAAATACCGTTTCCACATCGAAAATTACAAACAACATAGCAATAACATAAAACCTAACATTATACCTCTGCCTAGCATCGCTAAATTCAGGCATACCGCATTCATAAACACTCAACTTCACCTTTTCAGGTTTTCTTGGTCTTATCAAAAAACCAATCGAAACACTTATAATACCTATTAGTGCCGCTATCACTAACATTAAAGCTATTGGTAAATATCCGCTCATATCATCACCTCTGTATTTTGTATACAGTATTCACTCTTTTAACACATGAAAACAAAACTGTCAACCAAAAACATTGTTTTATCATTAACAATATTAATACTCTAACCCTCAGTTAAAAAATTATGAAATAAAAATCATCGTTTTTTTTAATAGGAGATATAAATATGAATAATCAATACTTAAAACCATATTTTGTAACTATTTGTAACATATCATCAGGTAGCTCAGCAAAAAACTCAACTTTTTTATTACAAAAAGGGTCATTAAAAGATAAATAGCTCGAATGTAGTGCCTGTCTATTTATCCCGTAAACCATTACTTTACTTCCTCCATATAGTTCATCTCCAAGTATTGGATAAC
>JAINCL010000258.1:0-6501 GCA_036574145.1 Deferribacterales bacterium
GAACAGGGAACAGCTTATAGGGCTAAAGTGGATGGTGTTTTAGTGGGGGGCAAGACAGGAACTGCACAGGTGGTGGGTCTAAAGAAAACTGAAAATTTAAATCAAGATCAATTGCCCGAAAAATACAGGGACCATTCATGGTTTGGTGGTGTATTTCCAGCTGATAATCCTCAATATGTAATTGTGGTTTTTGTGGAGCATGGTGGAGCAGGAAGTTCTGGAGCTACACCTATAGCAGGTGCTCTTATTAATAGGATGGTGCAATTAGGATATGTTACAGTTCGATAAAAGATTATTAAAAAGTTTTGATTTATACTTATCTGGGATTATTTTGGTTATTTTGGTTTTTGGATGGATAGCAGTATATAGCGCCTCTTATGATCCATCTGATAATAGATTTTATTCTTTCTATATTAAACAGCTATATTGGCTATTAATTGGTGTTGGAGTATATCTATTTTTTTCTTTTTTAAACTATAAACATCTGGTAAAATGGAGTACAATTTTATATATATTAGGTTTATTTATGTTGGTACTGGTTTTGATTATTGGTCATGTAGGGATGGGTGCACAGAGATGGATTAATATAGGTGGTTTCAAGTTTCAACCATCAGAATTTTTTAAAATTATCTTTGTACTACTGATGCCTAAAATATATAACGATTTCAGTGATAAACCTCTTGGCTTTATGGAAATTATAAAGAAGTTTATTTTAGTTATCCCTCCTTTTTTACTTGTTTTTTTTCAACCGGATCTTGGTACAGCTATGGTTTTTTTAGCTGTTTGGGGTATACTATTACTGTTTAGAGGGGTAAAAATAAAAGTTTTAGTTGTTTTATTAATTATTGCTGGAATATTATTACCGTTTACATGGAATAAGTTACATGATTATCAAAAAGAGAGGGTTTTAACATTTTTATCACCCGAGAGAGATCCTTATGGATCAGGTTATCATATTATACAATCAAGAATTGCTGTTGGCTCTGGTGGGATTGTGGGTAAAGGTTTTTTAAATGGTACACAGTCACATCTAAAATTTTTACCTGAAAGACATACCGATTTTATATTTTCTCTTATAAATGAAGAATTTGGATTGTTGGGAGGAACATTTATTTTAACACTATTTGGATTGTTATTGTTTAGAATATGTTATATTGCAGTAAAAGTCAAGGAGATGTCAGGTAAAATTATTACATTATCAGTTGCATCACTTATTTTTTTCCAATTTTTTGTCAATGCCGGGATGACTATAGGATTATTACCGGTAGTTGGCATACCTATGCCTCTGATAAGCTATGGAGGATCATCTCTGATTACCTTTATGACATTGCTTGGTATTGTAAACTCTATATCCATAAGAAAATTTGATTCACCTGGAGATAATAGATGAGAGATTTTATATCGGAACTTATGAAGGTTTCAAAGCCAGTAAGATATATAAATAATGAGATAAATTCTATACATAAGGATTTCGAGTTTGATTATTTAAAGGTATGTTTAATTTTTCCTGATTTGTATGAAGTTGGTATGTCCCATCTTGGTATAAAGATACTATATGAATCTTTAAACTCAAGTTCTAAAATAGTTGCTGAAAGATTTTTTATGCCCTGGACCGATGCATTGGATAAATTCGGTTCAGATATTTTTTTATCACTTGAATCTAAAAAAAAGTTGAAAGAGTTTGATATATTGGGGTTTAGTTTACAGTATGAGTTATCCTATACAAATGTAGTTTATATTCTAAAAATGTCTCAGATACCTCTAAAGTCTAATCTTAGGCAGGAAGATGACCCTATTATCATAGCTGGTGGACCATGTGTACATAACCCTGCCCCTTTATCAGAGATTATTGATGCATTTTTTATAGGTGAGATGGATGAAAAATTGAGAGAGGTTTTGGAAGAGCTAAAGAATAAGAGGTTTTCAAGTCGTTATGAAAAACTAAAATTTTTGAATCGATTCGATTTTGTATATGTTCCTAATATAGATAAGAATAAAAAAACAACTCGTTATATATTTAAAAATTTTTCATCCACAAACACGTTGAAAAAACAGATTGTTCCTTTGATGCCGATAACTCAGGATAGGGTAGCTGTTGAAATATCAAGGGGTTGCACTCGAGGTTGTAGGTTTTGTCAGGCTGGTATGATTTATCGACCTGTCAGGGAAAAAGATTTAGATATGATAATGGATGAGGGGGTAAATCTTCTTGAGTGTAGTGGTTATAAAGAGATATCTTTAATGTCCTTATCTGCATCTGATTATACGAAAATTAAGGAATTAATGGTGATATTTTCTGAGAAGATAAAGAATGATAATATATCTCTTTCTATGCCATCTTTAAGGGCTGATCAGATAGATGATTTTATATTTGAAACATTATCTAAGGTTAGAAAGTCTGGTTTTACCATTGCTCCAGAAGCTGGTTCCCAAAGGATGAGAGATATAATTAATAAAAATCTAACTGAGGAAGAGATATACTTAGCAATGGAAAAGGCTACGTTAAATGGATGGAATAGTGTAAAGTTATACTTTATGGTGGGTTTACCCTATGAGCAGGATGAGGATATATTGGAGATTGCAGAGCTTGTTCATCGATGTAAAAGAAGATTAAATGGTAAGGGGAATATTAATATAACAGTATCTGTTTCAAATTTTGTTCCTAAAGCATTTACACCTTTTCAGTGGTTTCCTCAAAATAGTATTGAAGAGTTTCGACATAAACATTCAATACTTAAAGATCGATTAAAAAAATATAAAATAAACTTTAAATTTCATGATATCTATCAGAGCATAATGGAAGGGGTATTTTCAAGAGGGGATCATAGATTAAATGATGTATTGGTTGAAGCAGCTAATAGAGGATTTATTTTTGACGGATGGAGTGAGATGTTTGATTATGGGAAGTGGGAAGAGCTATTTTCTGATTGTGGTTTGGATATTGAAAAAGATTTTGCTTGTAGAGAATATCTATATGATGATAAATTACCGTGGGAAAATATAGATTTGGGAGTTACAAAAGATTTCTTATGGTCGGAGTATGAGAAAAGTCGATCAATTAAGGTTACACCTGACTGCAAACTTGATAAATGTTCGAAGTGTGGAGTATGCGATTTTAAAGAGATAAAAAATATAGTAGCTCAGAAAGGTTCGGTAGCTATTAAATCGTCTGATAGATTAGTTAATGATAATCATTATATGTTGCTTTTTGAAAAATCTGATCTTGCATCTTTACTTTCAGCTATAGAGATTGGGAGAGTATTTCATCATATTTTTGAGATTGTAGGTGTAGATTTGATATTTTCTAGAGGATTTAATCCTCAACCGAAGTTAAATTATGTTTATCCGTTACCTGTGGGTGTTGAAGGTGATAATGAAATAATTATTTTTAGAGCAGATGATATAAAAAATTATGAAAGTCTTATAGAGGAGATGAACAGAATACTTCCTGCTGGCTTAAAGGTAAAACAGATAATGAAGATAGATAAATATGAACAAGGGGAGGCAGAGACTGTTTATCAGTTGTCTAAGGAAGATTTTAGTTTTTTAGAGAGATCTTTAAATGAAGGGAAAGATTTTTATGAAAAAAGGGGTAAAAATGGTGCTCTTAGAAAGATATTTATTAATGATTATTTAGTTGGTTTAGATAAAGAAGGATTGACAATTATTATGAAGATTGATAATAAAGGCGGAATAAATCTACTTGATTTTTTTAAATTTTGTAATTATAATAATAATAAAGTTAAAAGACTCAAAATAAATTTAAAGGGGATCAAATATGTTTAAAGAGACTGCTATTTCTGTTTTGAGGGAAAATGGCTTTAAGATAACCAAACCAAGGGAATGGATCATTGAGTATCTCGATGGCAATAAAAACCATCCTACTGCTTTGGAGATTTTTGACGATATAAGAAAGATGGATAAATCTATCTCTTTTGCCACTGTTTACAATGTCTTAGAAACTCTTGTCAAATCAGGTATAGTGAGAGAGATTTCTGTTGATTCACAGAGCAGTAGATTCGATCCTGATATAAATAATCATATCCATTTTGTTTGTGAACAATGTAAAAAGGTTATGGATGTATATTCTAATAAAATTGATACCTTAATGGATGAAATGCCTGGCAAGGTCAATAACTTTAATGTGACATTTAAAGGTGTTTGTAATGACTGTATTTCTAAATCTTAAATGGAGGTATAAGTATGGCGGTTTTTGTTTGTAAAAATTGTGGTGAGAAGAAAGAAGGTAGGTGTAAGCCTAAAAAGTGCCCAAAATGTGGGAGTACAGATTCTTTTGAAAAACAGGGCTAATCTTTATAATTTTTTAGAAGATTGTTATCTGAAGTATAATAGGGTCAGTTATATAGCAACTGATCCTATTTTTTTCCCAGCTTATTATGATGGTAACAAAGAGTTTATATCATTTATATCAGCTATCTTTTCTTATGGTAAAGTTTCTCTTATTCAGAGATTTTTAGAAGATTTTTTTAGTAAATATGGAACAAATCCTATAATTAGAGGTGAAATATCTGCTAACATATATTATAGATTTCAAAAAAGTGGTGATATATATCTTCTTTGGAGATTTCTTAAAAAAGTTTATGATGAATATGGAAGCATAAATAACTATTTTCTTTATAAATCTGATAATATTGATAATGGATTAAGGGAGTTTATCTTAGACGCAAGAGTATTTGGTTCTTTACATAATGCTGGGAATGGTTATTTTCAGCTTTTTCCTAATCCAGATAGTTCTGGGTTAAAGAGATTTAGAATGTTTTTGAGGTGGATGATTCGTAAGGATGATGTGGATTTTGGAATATGGAGAGGTTATAGTCCTAAAGATTTACTTTATCCTATAGATACTCATATATTGAGATTTGCAAAAGCGTTTGGTATTATAAAAAATGAGGTTAATAGTAATAAAAATTCAAAAGTTATTTCAGAATTTTTTTCTTCAATAAATCCGCAGGATCCTGTCAAGTACGATTTTACAATTACAAGGTTAGGTATGCTGTCTAATTGTAGCTTTGTTAAGAATAATAATTGCTTAGGATGCTCACATTTAAGTAAATGTCCTTTTTGATTGACAAATATTCAAACTTATATATATTAGAAAAATGTCAATAATAACTATGGAGGACAAAATGGCATTAGTATTTACAGAGAGTAATTTTCAAAGCGAAGTGTTACAGAGTGATAAGCCAGTTTTGGTGGATTTCTGGGCTGTGTGGTGTGGACCTTGTAAGATGTTGGCACCTACTATAGATGCTTTGGCTACTGAATTTGAAGGTAAAGCAAAGGTAGGTAAAGTTAATGTTGATGAGAATCAGCATCTTGCTGCACAGTATGGTATTATGAGTATTCCTACTGTTATGATATTTAAAAATGGAAAAGTTGTTGAACAGTTCATAGGTGTTCAGCCAAAAGGGGTTTATATCGAGGCTTTAAAGAAATATATATAGGGGTGAATAATGCCTATATATGAGTTTAAATGCAACGATTGTGGTAAACAGTTCTCAAAACTTGTTATCAAAAAGGAAGATGTACCACAGTGCCCATCCTGTAAGTCAGAAAATGTAGAAAAGCTTTTTTCCACTGTAGCTGCTTTGGGTAAAACTGGAAGCTCTTTTAGTTCATCTGGTGGTTGTGGAAGTGGAGGATTTCGCTGAGGTTAAAAATTACTGCCAGGTTGGCAGGAAATATAAAAAAGGGGGACAATCCCCCTTTTTTATTTTAATAACGCTAATTTTATTTCTCTACTAGGTTTGAAATAAGGAACTTTTTTTGGGGCAACTATAACCTTTTCACCAGTCTTTGGGTTTCTTGCTTCCTTCTGTTGTTTTACCCTTACTTTGAATGAGCCGAAACCTCTAATTTCAACTTTTTCACCCTCTTCAAGGGCTAATTTTATAGAATTAAAAACACCGTTAACTATAAATTCCACCTGTCTTTTACTTAAATGTTCATTTTTCTCAGCAATCTTTTCTATCAATTCAGATTTGTTCATAAGCCACTCCCTTTATCTTCATGGATAAATTACTCTATATAACAATTTCTTATGTGTCAAGTAAAAAATAGTAATTAGTTATAATTGGTAGTTATTCATAGTTATTTTTAGTGAATTGTGGTAATTTGAGTAAATGTAAATTAAGAATTTGTTGAAAATAGATGGAAAATCATTTAAAATAAAAAATAAAGTTAATCTAGTGGAGGTTTTTTATGGATAAAATGTTTAAAGCCCTTGTTGTATCTGAGAATAATGGGGAATATATTGTAGATGTTAAAGAGAGAAGTTTAGAATCATTGCCTGCTGGCGATATTTTGATAAAGATAAAATATTCATCTGTTAATTATAAAGATGCACTTTCCTGCAGTGGTAATAAGGGGGTTACTAAGAATTATCCCCACACACCAGGTATAGATGCAGCTGGTGTAGTTGTTGAATCCAACTGTGAAGATTTTAAAGAAGGAGATGAGGTTGTTGTTTTTGGATATGAT
>JAINCL010000259.1:0-1430 GCA_036574145.1 Deferribacterales bacterium
TTCCAGATAACACATCACCGGAATATTTATATTCTTCTTTCTTGCTACATCAAGAATAGTTTCCCCTTCTTCAAAGTAATAGCTTATATCGTTAATGGTTATTTGCGGCATATCTAACCTCTTACTTTTTTTATTCTCCAAAGCTAACCATAGCCATCCTCATACATCTAAGACATCTGGTGGCTTCCAGATAAGCTTGTCTTTCTGAGTATGGCTTTTCTATCTCTTCAAAATTCTTAATTCTGTACTCAGGTGGTAGCTTAGGTTGGTGAACCCTATGTATTGTTCTTGTTTCACATACTTTTTCATTTTTATCAAACACTTTATTTTTATATAAAGTAAGCTGTAATTTCTCTTCATCTGTGAGATATACATCACCCTCCATAAGGTATCTATCCATCATAATAGCTGCCCATCTACCGGCACCAATAGCCTTAACCACTGTATTAGGCCCCCACTCACAGTCTCCAGCTGAGAAAATACCAGGAACATCTGTCATGTACAGATCCTCTTTTACGCTGATGGTATTCCATTTAGTAACCTTAATTCCATCAGTCTCTTTTAAAAAGCTAAGATCAGGGTACTGACCTATTGCAGGAATTATTGTATCACACTCCATAACAAAGTTTGAACCTGGCACAGGCTCCGGCTTTCTCCTACCTGATTCGTCAGGCTCACCAAGCCGCATTTTAACACATTCAATACCAACAACCTTACCATTTTCAGCAATAATTTTCACCGGATTTATTAAGAAATGGAATTTTACGCCTTCCTCTTCTGCATCGGCAACTTCATAATCCTCGGCAGGCATCTCCGCCCTTGATCTTCTATATACAAGATTAACATCTTTACAACCGAGTCTGATGGCAGTCCTTACACAGTCTATTGCAGTGTTACCACCACCCACAACTACAACTCTATTACCTATCTTTACAGGCTTACCAAGTGAAAAATCCTGTAGGAAGTCTATACCACTGGTCATTACACCATCATAACCTGCATCTTCACCTTCTACTCCCATCTCCCTACTTTTAAATGCACCTATAGCTATAAGAACAGCATCATAAGACTTTTTAAGATCGTCTAAAAAAATATCTCTACCAAGCTTTGTATTATACTGAATCTCAACCCCTAAGGATTGAATAATCTCCACTTCTCTCCTTAGAAGGTGCCTTGGCTGTCTATAATCAGGAATACCCACAGCAACCATACCGCCAGGCTCAGGCAACATTTCATAAATTTTTACAGAGTGTCCCAATTGTGCAAGATAATAAGCAGCGGATAAACCAGCTGGGCCAGCTCCAACAATTGCCACTTTCTTATCAGTCTTTTCTCTATATGTAGGGATCTGAGGTTCTTTGTGATGATAATATTCATAATCCCATGGGGTTCTCTTTAAAACCATAATATTTACAGGTTCATCCACCAAC
>JAINCL010000260.1:0-5861 GCA_036574145.1 Deferribacterales bacterium
TTTAGCTTTTAAAGCATCGTCAATCAGTTTTACTCCAGCCATAGAAGCATCGATGGACTGAGCAAGGGATTCACGAGCCATTGTTGGATTGTGGAAACCATCTGAGTTCTCAGCTGTCCACCACTCCCACAAAATATGAGCTTTTACATGATAATCCTGAGCTTTTGCAATCACATCAGCAGGAAGATCTGCATTTTTACCTTCTACAATTTTATCTATTAAAGTTGACAACCAGAATTCAGCTTTTCTCATTTTACCTTTTATATATGCCTTTACAGAATCGATAGCATATTTAGCATCTTCCTCTGTCCAGTTGCTATGGCATTTTGCAGTCAAGCATGATGCTTTGATATCATGTTTAGGTGTAACTGCATTATGATATGTGTAAACTTTTTTAGTTTTCTTATCCTGAACCTTAGGCATATGACATGTATCACAACCAGCCCCAACTTTAGCATGTTTTGAATTGTAGTATGTTTCGGATTCAGGATGCTGGAATTTCACAAGTTTAGCCCCTGTAAGTGGATGAACATAATCTGTGAAATTAAGCTGATTTACATAGTGATCATACATAGAAAGCACATCTTTGTATGGGAAGTGGTTTGTAAGTGGACTATCATAGCCAACTGCTTTACCTGTAGTTCTTTCAGAGCCTGGGTTACATACATACTCAACATGGCACTGACCGCACTGAAGTCTTGTGTCATATTTATCAAGTATAGCAATCTTTCTTGTATATCCCCTCATACCCATATCAATAACTTTAATATTGGTATGATTTGGATCTTTATGCCAAAGTGTGTCGGCTTTTGGTCTTGTAAGTGCAGCAATAAGACCATCCCTTACCACTCTTGGTTTAGCAGCGTGTGGATCATGGCAGATATAACAATTCATTGCATGCTGTAATTTTTTACTCTGAATCATTGCAGTAGGGTTACTTTTTCTTGAGAATGGAGCGCCCACATTAGGATCTCCAAGGTATGCCCAATCGAGTATATGATCCTGTGTTTTACACTGGAAACATACAGGATTTACTGCAGCAGCAGTCTGTTTCATGAATACCTTATGATCACTACCTGGCTGCGTATCCACAATAACATCCCAGATCTTTTTAGGACCTTCATTTACATACATCCAACCATTTTTAGGCTGAAATCTTCCACCAGCAGCTCTATCCACAAGTACCTGATCCAATAAAGCAAATGGATGGCTTCTTGTAAGTGCATGCTCCTTTGTAAATCCATGTCCCATCATTAGCTTATCCCAGAATGGGTTTGGTGCTCTGTTGGTAAGTTGAGATTTCTCATCCCTTGCAGGTCTGTGCTTACTTACATGCATAAAGCTTTCAAACTGCTCTTTATGACATTTGCCACAAGCTTGCCATTCTGTGTAAACTGTAGGATGGTTTGTAGGCTCTTTTAAATGAGCTTCAATATTTCCGTGACAGTTTTCACACGCAAGCTTTGAGTGCTTACCCATACCTCTAAGCTCCTTGATGGTATCATGGCACTCATAACACTTGTTGTAATCGACACCTTTACTAACAACCTTCATGTAGTCAGGTGTTGCCCCCGAAGCAGATTTAGCAGTAGTCTTCGCAAATACACTACCACTAAAAACCACAAGGAGTAAACTTAATACAAGCATCAAAACTTTTTTCATAAACTACACCTCCTTAGGTTATTGACCTAATTTTATATATACATGAAATAAAGTAAAGATGTTGTAAAAGTTCTAAAGAATATGTAAATTTTGTAAAGATTTAAAAATTAAATAAAAAAGGGGGCTTAGCCCCCTTATCAAACTTAAGCCTCTCTTGGGTAACGAACGCTTTCCACAAGCTCCTGAACCTCTTTTGGTGGTTCTTTTGTCATAAGCGATACAACCCACATTACTATAAAGTTAAATATCATACCAAGTGTACCAATACCCTCTGGTGAAATTCCAAACCACCAACCTTTTGGATCTGTATTAACAAATCTAAAATAGATGATATACCATGCAGTAAATATAATACCCACAAGCATACCAGCGATTGCACCCTCTTTAGTTGCCCTCTTCCAGAAGATTCCAAGAATAATCAATGGGAAGAAAGAAGCAGCTGCAAGTCCGAATGCAAATGCCACCACCTGTGCAACAAACCCTGGAGGATTGATACCAAAATAACCAGATATTAATATTGCAATTGCCGCAGATATCCTAGCCCATATAACTTCAACTTTCTCAGAGATATTTGGAGCTATTATAGATTTGATAAGATCATGGGAAATAGAAGATGAGATAACTATTAATAGACCTGCTGCAGTGGATAATGCAGCTGCAAGACCACTGGCTGCAACAAGAGCGACAACCCATGCTGGGAGCTTCGCAATTTCTGGATTTGCAAGAACCATAATATCACGGTCAACATTGACTTCGTTTGCCGCTGGATCTTTAGAAATTGTCATAATCCCATCAAAATCTTTAACAAGTGTAAATCCTGCTGGATTAAACTCTTTTTCCTCTTTTCCTTCTTTATACTTAAGAACCCCATCTTTTGTTTTGTATACAAACACAGACTTACCATCGGCACTCTTATACTCAGCCTTATCAACAAAGCCAACCAATTTAGTCTTCTCCCAGTTTTTAAACCAGCTTGGAGCTTCTGAATAAGGTTTATTATGAATTGTGAGAAGGAAATTTGTTCTTGCAAAAGCTGCCACTGCAGGAGCTGTGGTATAAAGAATTGCGATAAAGAGAAGTGCCCAACCTGCAGAGCTTCTTGCATCTCTAACCTTAGGAACTGTGAAAAATCTTATTATAACGTGTGGAAGACCAGCTGTACCAACCATTAAAGCAAATGTGATAAACAATACATCGATCATCGGTTTTTGACCGGCTGTATAAGCTTTAAAACCTAAATCTGTTTGAATCTTATCGAGTAGATCAAGTATATAGACACCTTGACCCTGTCCCAATATCTGAGCACCACCAGCAGATACTGACGAACCATAACCAAGCTGTGGTATTGGGTTCCCTGTTAACATAATTGATATGAAAATAGCTGGGATAAGGTAAGCAATAATTAAAACACAATACTGAGCAACTTGAGTATATGTGATACCTTTCATACCACCCAGAACAGCATAGAATAAAACTATTGCCATACCAATAACAACACCTGTATTGATGCTAACCTCAAGGAACCTTGAAAAGACGATACCAACACCTCTCATCTGACCTGCAACATATGTGAAAGATACAAATATTGCAGAAAGTAGTGCAACTAATCTTGCTGTATTGGAATAATATCTATCACCAACAAACTGAGGTACAGTATATTTACCGTATTTCCTTAGATATGGTGCCAAAAGTAACGCAAGAAGGACATAACCACCTGTCCAACCCATCAAATACATTGAACCATCACGACCCATGAAAGAGATAAGACCAGCCATTGATATAAAAGAAGCTGCAGACATCCAGTCAGCTGCGGTAGCCATACCATTTGCTATCGGATGAACCTGCTTTTCTGCTACTTAAAACTCACCTGTAGTAGATGCTTTTGCCCAGAAAGCAATACCTATATAAATTGCAAACGTAAAACCAACTATAATCCATGTCCAAGCTAATATGCTCATACCTAAACCTCCCTATTAATCTTCATGAACATCATACTTCTTATCGATGGCATTCATCCATGTTACATACACATAGATAAGAATAATAAAAATTACCTCTGAACCCTGATTTGCAAACCAGAACCCCAATTTAAAACCGGCGATCTTAATACTATCAAGGGCATCAGCCATGATAATACCGAACAGATAAGACACCACAAACCAGATGGCAAGAAGGATAGTAATTACTTTTAGGTTCTCCTTCCAGTACATCTTAAGCTTTTCACTAGTACTCATAAAAGCCTCCTTTTATTGTTATTTATGGTCATTACTGATCATAATCCTATAATCCATACCTTTTTTTAAGAATTTCTTGCAATTTTTCCAAAAGTTGACAGGCAAGTTTCAACTGTCTGTTTTCAATACTGCTTAAATTTTTTATGATGATAAGATTATTCACCTCTTTATCAGCCAAAAATTGATACATCTGACTTTTCATTCTCAAATCGAGTAAGAAATTAAAAGATTGCTCAATATCTTTATAATATTCCAAAACCACCTTGTGTCTAATTTTAGCAAGATCATTTAAACGATCCAGGGTAGATAAGCTTGTCAGCCCCTCTTCAATTGCAAAAAGCCTAATAATCCCAACCAAAGGTGCCAAAACCCTCTTTTTGATATCAAAATACTCATTACCATCTTCATTCTTTTCTGTAACAAAGGATCCAAAAAAGGTTAGTGGTGTTCCATAATTAACCAACCCTTTAGCCATAAAATTTATAAAAAGAGATTTATTTTTTATATGGTTTATATGCTGTCTTAACTCATAAGCTAAATTCTTATCACCATAAACACCTCTAAAATCGAAAATTATCTGCCCTTTTAAAACAGCTTCAGATGTTGGAGTAGCGAAAAATTTATCAAAATACTTTTTCCATACTGAGATAGGTTGACACCACTCAGGATTTCTTGCCATATAATTACCTGGACATGGCGGGAAGCCGCACTTTATCAAAGCATCGTTGACATACTCTGAAAACTTTTTAAAGTAGTCAAAAACCTCTTTTCTCCTCTCCTTATCCTCAACACCTTCAAATATTACCCCATTATCCTGATCTGTTTTAAATGTCTGCTCTTTTCTCCCCTCACTACCCATTGCAAGCCAGCAAAAATTTACAGGCGGTTCGCCAATATCTTTAATCGCCAATTCTATTATCCTTCTTAACAATCTATCATTTAACTCTGAAACTATTTTTGTAATATTTTCAGCTCTGAGACCATTTCTATACATAGTAGCAGATATGGAAATAACCTTTTCTGATACAGATGCCAGTTCATCTATGCTATCTTTTTTTTCTATCTCTTTCGCAAAAGAGAGGGGTGATGATGTTTGTAAATTCAAAAGAGATTCACTATCAACCACTCCATAAACAGTCTTACCATCCATAACCACAAGATGGTTGACATTCAAAGATATCATCTGAACTATCGCTTCAAAACAGGTGGCATCTGAATCTACTGTATATACCGGGCTACTCATAATCTTGGTTACATTTTCATTATAACTTAACGAGTTTGCAACTACTTTCTTACGTAAATCTTTATCTGTTATAATTCCTACAGGATAATGATCTTCCAATACAATAAGAGCACTGTAGTTTTTATCAGCCATCTCTTTTGCTGCATCTATAATCTTTCCATTTTTGGTAATTTTAGGGAAATCGACCCTAGTAACATATGAAAACAATGAAGTAAAAAACAATCTATCGATGGAACCGTAATAAAGAGCATTCTGTTTAAATTCATTACTAACTTTCGTTAAATATTTCTTCACATATATATTTAAAAAAGTATCTAAGAATTTAGAATTATTTTTAAAAAGGTTGTATAGATCATCCTTAGCTATCTCATAACATAATAAATCATCAACCACTTCCACATTGACCAATGAACTATCTTCCGTAGCTATCGATAAAAGCCCAATAACATCACCAGAACATCTATAGTCTATAACAACTTCATCGCCTGTCTCAGCAATAACAAATACCTTAGCAGAACCTTCTATAACTATTTTAATATTTTTTCAGGTTTATCACCTTGACTGACGATAACAGTACCTTTTTTATACCTTTTTAAAGTAGCTTTATTAAGTAGATATTCTTTTTCGAAATCTGAAAGGGGTAAAAAAATATCTGAGTTCTTTATAACATCGATATGTTTATTACTTTCATAACTACTACTAAGCACAAACACTTAATTAAC
>JAINCL010000261.1:0-1762 GCA_036574145.1 Deferribacterales bacterium
AGATAACTAGTAGAAAAACTTATTTCATCTATAACCTTCTTAATTTGCGCTCTTTCTACAAGTTTATAATACTCCGTACCCGAACTTTTATTTGCCATCAAAATCATTGCTTCTATTTTAGCAGCAAACTCTTTACCGTATCTACCTTCAAATGGTAAAATTGCAAGGGTTTTTAATTTTGTAACCTCTTGATAGTTTGGAGGCATTGCCACATTTACCCTAATGGATGTTTTGGTTGAACATGCAGATAGAAAAACTAAAATTAATGAGATAATTACTGTTGATATTTTCATAAAATGATTATAGCATAGTTTATAAAAATATCAATAAAAATAGGTGTAAAATGAGGAAGACAACAAGAAAAATTAGACTAAAAGATATCTATATTGGTGGCAATGCCCCAATAACAGTACAGAGTATGACCAATACAGATACAAGAGACATAGATAAGACAATTTCACAAATACTTTCATTAGAAAAGGTTGGTTGTGAAATTATCAGAGTTGCTATCCCTGATGAAAAAGCTATTAAATCTATAAAACCTATTCTCAATGCCATTAAAATTCCACTTATAGCTGATATCCATTTCGATTATAAACTTGCAATTCAAGCGATAGAAGAAGGGGTGCATTGTGTTAGGATCAATCCCGGCAATATCGGTGGGAAAGAGAATACTATAAAAGTTATTGAAGCAGCAAAGATAAATAGCTGTGCCATAAGACTTGGAGTAAATGCAGGTTCCCTCGAAAAAGATATTTTAAAAAAATACGGTGTTACTTCAGATGCTTTAGTGGAATCAGCCATTAGGAATATTAACATATTTGAAGAAAAGAATTTTGAGAATCTTAAAATCTCCATAAAAGCAAGCAGTGTGAAATTAACAATAGAAGCTTACCGAAAATTATCATCAATGGTTGACTACCCTCTACATATAGGAGTAACTGAGGCTGGAACAAAATTTACAGGAACAATAAGATCATCTGTAGGGATAGGAACTCTTCTCGCAGAAGGTATCGGTGATACATTGAGGGTATCGTTAACAGCTGATCCAGCTCTCGAAGTTAAAGTGGGCTGGGAAATACTTAAATCCTTAAATCTAAGACAACGAGGTGTTGAGATAATCTCATGCCCTACTTGTGGTAGAACAGAAATAGACCTTATACCCCTTGCTGAAAAGGTTGAAGAGATGTTGCAATCTATAGAAAAACATATCACTGTAGCCGTAATGGGTTGCCCTGTAAATGGTCCTGGAGAAGCAAGAGAAGCAGATTACGGTATAGCAGGCGGTAAAAAACTTGGAATAATATTTAAAAAAGGTGAAGTGATAAAAAAAGTGAAAGAACCAGATCTACTTAATGAATTTTATAAAACAATAATTGAAGATATAAATAATGAAAGATGAAACTAAAGGATTTATTTCTGCAATAATAGCCTATGGGTTATGGGGTATATTCCCCATTTACTGGAAATTTATCCATCATGTTAACTCTTTTGAAATCGTATTCCACAGAATTGTATGGTCATTTATATTTCTTGTTTTAATATTGGCAATTAAAAAAGAATTAAAAAATAGTTTTGCCCACATTAAAGATTCTTCCATACTAAAATATTTTTTTATGTCATCTTTAATGATTGGGTCAAACTGGTTCTTGTATATATGGGCTGTTAATAATGACAATATATTGGAAACAAGTCTTGGTTATTATATGGCTCCAATTTTCAATGTTATTTTTGCAAAATTTTTTCTAAAAGAGACACTAAC
>JAINCL010000262.1:0-1710 GCA_036574145.1 Deferribacterales bacterium
AAAACTTGTAGATTTCTTTTAAAATAAATGTTAAAAAATACTAAAAAATGGAGGTGTATTTATGTTTGGGTTGATACCGAAAGAGGAAAAGTTTTTTATACTGTTTCAAGAGATGGCTAAACTTCTAATAGAAGGGGCGGTTCTATTAAAAGAACTGACAGAAAATTTTGATAAGCTGGAAGAATACCAAAGAAAAATCAAGGATATCGAACATAAAGGTGATATGAAAACCCATGAAATCATTCAAAAACTAAATAAAACTTTTATAACACCAATAGATAGGGAAGATATTTATGACCTTGCTGCTGCACTAGATGACATACTTGATCTCATAGACGCTTCAGCTCAAAGGCTGGCACTATATAATGTCGAAAATATAACATCTGAATGTAAATCTTTTGCATTTATTATTTTAAAATGTTGTCAAACGATTGATAAGGCAGTAAGAATGATGGATAAAAAACATGAAGAGGTAAATGTTACATTTGTTGAAATAAATGAACTTGAAAATGAAGCAGACAGAGTATTAAGGGAATCGTTAGGAAAACTTTTCAGTGAAGAAAAGGACCCTATCAAACTTATCAAATGGAAAGAGATCTATGAAACACTTGAAAAAGTTACAGACAAATGTGAGGATGCTGCAAATATAATAGAAACTGTGGTAGTAAAGCATGCTTGATGTGTCTTTTATCTTATTGATTTTAGTTATTTTAACAGCTCTTTCATTCGATTACATTAATGGTTTTCACGATACTGCAAATGCCATAGCCACATGTGTTTCAACAAGAGCACTATCTGTAAAAGCCGCCATAGTGATGGCTGCTGGGTTAAATTTTCTTGGGGCTATGGTATCTACAAAAGTTGCAACCACAATAGGAAAAGGTATCGCAGATCCAATCACTATAACTCAAACAGTCATACTGGCTGGTCTAATAGGAGCAATAACCTGGAATTTAATAACCTGGTATTATGGGATACCATCTTCTTCTTCGCATGCCTTAATTGGTGGATTAGTTGGTTCCGTAATTGCACATTCTGGCTTTAAAGCTTTAATATGGGGAGGTCTAAAAAATATCATTTTATCTCTTATTATATCCCCTATCATTGGAACAATTTTCGGTTTCTTTTTTATGGTTATCATCTTTTGGTTATTTAAAAAAAGTAATCCCCATGTACTAAATAGAAATTTCAGATTTTTACAGATTTTATCAGCAAGTTTTATGGCATTTTCCCATGGGACTGCTGATGCACAAAAAACCATGGGTATTATGACTATGGCACTCGTGAGCTATGGTTTTTTAGACACATTTGTAGTACCCACATGGGTTAAAGCAGCTGCGGCAATAGCTATGGCTCTTGGTACAGCCGCTGGAGGATGGAGAATAATTAAAACCTTAGGAAAAGATTTTGTAAAACTCCAACCTGTCCATGGTTTTGCTGCGGAAACATCTTCTGCCGCAGTTATATTAGGTGCTGCTTCAGTAGGTATGCCAGTAAGTACAACCCATGTAATTACATCATCAATATTGGGTGTAGGTTTATCTAAAAGAGTTTCTGCTGTAAATTGGATCGTAGCCCAGCGAATTGTAACCGCTTGGGTTATTACAATTCCAGCTGCAGGATTGGTGGGAGCTATTACTTACGTATTACTTACACAATTTTTACCTTCATAATAAAAAAATGGCTTATTGTAAGCCCTTTTTTAACTAA
>JAINCL010000263.1:0-6321 GCA_036574145.1 Deferribacterales bacterium
AAAGATATCGACAGATAAGCTGATATAGCAAATATCCAAAAAATAGAAGGTTTCCTTAAAGAGACTAGAATAATATCATCAAGCATTGTCTCAGTTTTAGATGTAATTCTATGTAATAGAGAAATTAAAAATTTTCTCAAAAAAGACAAGGCTATTAATGATATTATAAAAATAGTAGCTGGTAGTAATAAATAATCAACATATACCATCATAATATCACCTGCTAACAGGTATCGGGTTTAAACCTGTTTCTTTTTTAATCTTCTCTTTTTTAGCCATTAAGTCATCTTTTGAATCTGAATTACAGCATCTAACCCTGTACCATATACCTTTTTCACCTAGATCAGCCTTTTCAATATATATATCTTTTACAATCGATTTTAATCTATTAACTTCCTTTTCAGCTGCCTCCTTATCTTTTAATGCAAATAGCTGCAATGCAAATTTACCTTTGGACTTAATTTCATTAGTTTCTGCAGGCTGTTTTTTGGTGGTGATATCTTTCACCTTCTCAGTTGCAACTGCTTTTTTTGATTCTTCAACCTTTTTAGCTTCTATGGTATCTTTTTTTATTTCATCTTTCTTTTTATTATCAACTACAGATTCTTTTTTTGTTTCTATTGCTCTTTTCTCTACGACTTTTTTATCTATATCTTTTGGTTTCCTGTTTGCAGAATCTTCCTTTTTAGTCTGTTGTGTTTCAGTTTTCTTTTGTTGAACATCTTCTATTTTCTTTTCAAGTGGTAACTCTTTTACAGATGTCTCTTTTTTCTCTTCTTGTTTCGGTGATTCTTTCTCACTAACAACTTTATTATTACCCATCGACTGTTCTACTTCCTGTTTTATATCGTCAACTTTAACAGAATCAGATTTTAATGTTATTGGCCCTGCATTGTCTATTTCATTTGAAATATTTTTTTCAATTACCTGTTTTGAATTTAGCTGCTCTTTCATACTGAAATATTGATTAGTAAGCTTTACTATACCATAGATTATTAACCCAAATGATAATAAAAAAACTATACCAATAAGAAAAATTATTTTAAGTTCACCTTTACCATCTTTCTCTTTTATCTTCCCTTGATCCTTCATAAATAAAACCTCCTACATCCTTTCTGGTGCATCAACACCAAGCATTTCCAATCCTATTTTTATCACAATAGCCACAGCTTCTGCAAGATTTAATCTAGCATTTGTCATACCTTTATCATTTTCATCAACTATTTTAGTATTATAATAATAATTATGAAATAGACTTGCAACTTCTTGTAAATAATAACATATCCTGTGGGGCTCAAGATTTAGAGTAGCTGTTTTAACTACATTCTTAAAATCGTATATCTTTTTAATTATCTCAATCTCTTTCTCATCGGTAAGTAACTCAATATATGATACAGGTATATAAGTTATACCCTTTTCCAATGCATTTCTTTTAAGGCTATGAACCCTTGCATGGGCATATTGGACATAATAAACGGGATTATCGTTTGATCTGCTTTTTGCAAGATCGATATCAAAATAGAACTGAGAATTAATATCACGCATAAGATAAAAATACCTTGCAGCATCTTTCCCCACTTCATCCACTAACCATTTTAATGTGATAAACTCCCCTGCCCTTGTGGACATTGAAACCCGTTCACCACTTTGAATAAGACTTACCATCTGGATTAATTTAATCTTAAGCCTGTCGGCATCTTTACCAAGTGCTTTCATGCTATTTTTCAATCTGTTTACATACCCGTGGTGATCTGCACCCCACACATCTATAAGTAGTTTAAATCCTCTATCAAACTTATTTCTATGATATGCTATATCTGAGGCAAGATAAGTATACTCACCATTTTTTCTTTTAATTACCCTATCCTTATCATCGCCATATTTAGTAGATCTGAACCACAATGCCCCATCATGTTCGTATACCTCACCCTTTTGAATCAATTCGTTTATAGTTTTCTCAACCTCACCACTCTCATACAACGTTTTTTCGCTAAACCATTTATCAAATGTTACATTAAACTCTCTCAAATCGCTATCGATACCATTTAATATAGAATCAACACCTATCCTAAAAGATATTTTAATTCCTTCTTCTTCATCTTTCAAAAGCTTATCACCATATTCTGCGGCGATCTCTTTTGCAATATCTATTATGTAGTCCCCTTTATAACCGTCTGCAGGAAAAGGGAATTCTTTGCCAAAAATTTCACAATAGCGTGCATAAATACTTAATGCAAGATTATTCATCTGATTACCAGCATCGTTAATGTAATATTCCTTAAACACATCATATCCAGAAATTTTAAGTAATCTTGCAACTGTATCTCCATAAGCCGCTCCCCTACCATGACCGATATGTAGTGGACCAGTAGGGTTTGCACTTACAAATTCAACCATTGCTTTTTCATTATTACCGATATTTTCAAAAATATTATACGGTTCTTTCAAAAAACCATTTAAAAAATCATGATATACTCCATTAGATAGAAAAAAGTTCAAAAAACCTGGACCAGCAACCTCGACCTTTTCAAAATATTTTAAAGGTAAACTATCCTTTAACTCATTGGCAATATTTATAGGTGATTTTTTAAGAAATTTACTCAATACAAACGCAACATTAGAAGCAAAATCACCATTTTCTTTTCTTTTAGGTATCTCAATTGTATAATTTACCCCCTCAATATCTGAATACTGTTTCAAAGCTTCATCAATAGCAAACTTTACAATTTCTTCCATTAATCCTCCATAAGCATATTATCTCTTAATATCATAGACTATTATAAAAAAACAGATTTTTCAAGGGTTTTGTTATGCAAACGTTAATTTATAGTTATTCATTGTCATTTATATTATACTAACAACCTAAAATCTCAAAGCTTCGAAAGAAAAAAACATCCACAACCTTTCCCTTTCCTCAACTCAAATATACAATCAGATAATGAACAACCCCTTTAACAAATAACCCTAAAACTGCACCAGGAATAGCATATTTTAGAACTTTTCTTGCCACCACCCCTCCACTACAAAGAACCATAACCCCCACAATATCAAAAGGATTAATAACAAACCCTGCAATCAGATTCAGATCTTTTGACGACATTATTCCAGATTTTATAAGCTCAACGGTAACAGCCATCATAGCAGTGCCACCTGCTAAAAATTTTGTAATAATTGGAAGTGTTGTAGATGAATTGACACCAAAATACCCCATCACAGGTTCAAAAACCTTTTGTATAAAATCGACAATATGGATCTCTTTTAAAATATTTACAACAAAGATAGCTAAAAGTATCAATGGAATTGATCTTATCACGAGATTAACAGCATCATTCCCCCCTTCAATCAAAAGATCAAGAGTCCTCTTACCAGAACTCTCTTTTATAATATTTTCATGAACAGAACTAAATGGCAGATCTTTTCCAAACAGATAAAAAGTCATCGTGGAAGCAACAATACCTCCAATAATCGATGTCAAAAGTATGTAAGGAAGATTTAATCCATATACAATTAGAGGGAAAGTAGCATTAGCCTGAGACATCGTGCAGATCATTGCCAATGATGCCGCTGTTTCCTTTTCTGAAATCTTCTCTTTTTCCATAATTGCAAGAGTAGCGATAGGAGCAGCAAAACTAACAAACAATATCTGCAAAACTGCAAATATCCCCAAACCTGGTAAACCGAAAGGTCTTAAGATTGGATAAAATACTCTAGCAATGGTAGCAAGCACTTTTTTATCATCCAGCAATCGCATCAAAGCCATCATTACTACCATTATAGGTAAAAGAACATACAAACATAGATCGACGGCTGTTTTTCCAGATTTTAAAATAATTTCAATCATACAACCTCGGTAAATCTAAAAATTATTTAAAATTATACAAGCTACTGACGATTAATATAACATTAAAAACAATCAAAAATATAATAATCATTCTATTTTTTGAATTGATGACTTTCATATTTATCTCGTTTAATATATTCACAAGTTCAATAGAATCGACTCTTCCTTTAATATATTCAGCTATATCATCAAATCCATCTATTGTAGAGGGGATAAAAGCAAAAGAATTCTTATCTGTAAGCATCATTAATATTCTACCTTGAAGAGGAACAAAAGATATCTCCTGTAATTCATTTATATCTATCCTCTTTGTTCCATATAGACTTTTTACTGTAATAATATTTTCATCTATAATAACTTTATTAATAAGAAATTGTAACAGATTTAAAAATATCAAAACACCCAAAATAGAAATAACAATATATTTTCCATAACCTGGGACATTAGTATAGAAAAGTGAAAAACCATAACACAAAATTGTTACCATCAATAAAACAGCCAAAACTACAATACTCTTTTTAACCTTATATACCATTTATAACCATCTCCATAGGTAGTATTTTGTTACTAAAATCTTTACTACTTATCTTTATAACACTATCATACACAAGTTGCAAGTTATTTTCTCTAAAACCTCTCAATATCTCCACCAGATAACCTCTGTAGTCATTTGGAGCAACCTCGATGTACTTATTTATCGATTTCGCCATATTCAATCTATTATAAGTCATAAAGTGATACAACATCTGATAATAGATAGCCAATTTATCCATATTATTATTTTTTAGATTCTGGTAAGATACATCAGCATTTATAATATCACCTTTTAACATAAAATAGTATAATGAAAGTTTAAAAAGATTAGGATCTTTACTGTCAATTCTGGCAAGTTCTCTAAGCTTGGGTAGTGCCGCATCTGACCTGTTCAGTATATCATATTTTATCTCTTCTATCAATAGATATTTATCATATTTATAGTTTTGTGTCATATAATCGAGATTTTTCTGTTTAGCTATATTTTTTAGTGTATAATCAACAAAGCGATCGTTTCTATTAACATTTTTTAAAAATTTATCATATAAGTAATAACTAACTGCATTTTTAAGCTGATTTACTCTAAAAAAAACTAAGTTAGCTTCTAAAAAACTTTTGTCATCCCTCTTCTGCAAATATATAGCCAATTCTTTTATAGATTTTAAAAGCTCTGGATCGCTACTTTTTACAGAATTTATGACATCGTAGTATCGTTTAGCTCCAACCATAGCCAATAGTTTAGTATAGATATAAGGAGCAGCTTGTTTCTTTTCACTATTATCCAGAATATTGTAATTAGAAATAAGCATATCGTACTGATTTATAACTCTCTGATCTTCACCCATAAGATGCAAACATATAGCTTTACCAAGATAGGCTGGAAAGATAAATTTATTGTTCAATAACACATTATCAAAAAACTGATACGCTTTATCGATATTACCCATATTTAAAAACAAAAGACCTATATTATAATAAACAATGGGATTATCTCCCAGATAATTGGCAGCTTCAGTAAGCTCTTTGTCAGCTTTTTCATATTCGGCATTTAAAATAGCTTTAACACCCTCATTATTATGTCTTATACCGTAAGAAAGGTTTACAGATTTTTTAAGCTCATTTAGGGCTAAAAGCTGATCACTTTGATTTAAAAGTTGATAACCAGTTGCGAGGTAATTTGTCATCTCCTCTGGATTGATAAATATAGGAGTTAGTATAAATCTAAGATAAGATTCAAAGCTATTATCAAAATAGTAAGCAAAATTAAGATCTTCCATCGTGGGCGTTAAAAGATAAGTAACCTTTGGATATCGTTTTATATTTTTAACAAACTGAACATTTTTCAAGGATATATCAGCAAGTTTTTGGAAATTTTTAGTATTGTAATAAAGTACCACTTTATAAAAAACCTTTTCAGGTATATCATCCATCCCTTCAATAAATCGGCTTGCATTTTCATAATCTTTTCTAGTTAGCATTATAAAGGCATTGGCAAAATTATAATCATAATCGGTTTTATCAGATACATTGGATAGATACTTTTCTGCCTCAGCAATTCTATTAAATTTTAATGCAAAAAAAGCATTCAATATATTTAACTTATCATGATCTCTTATTATACCAATAAGTTTTTTTCCGTTTTCGAAATTACTATCATAAAGTATAGAGTGTTTTGCATAAAAATAAGCCATATTATCATCTTTTATATTTTCATACCCCTGTTTCGCAACAAGATTTGCTTTAATTAAATCCCCGGTTAGAATTGCAAGATTATGGTAAAGCTTATAAAAACTTTTAATTAAAGGGTACTTAGATAAAACCTCTTTTAATACATTTTCTGCAGTTTGATAATTTCCAGATTTAATGAGATTTTTTATATATATTTCATATGTAATAACATCAGGATTTATGGAAACCATACTCTCAGCTGCCAAAGCTGCAAGATC
>JAINCL010000264.1:0-7923 GCA_036574145.1 Deferribacterales bacterium
TCCAGTATCTATGGGAGACAGAGATTACCCTGTCTGTAAATACTAGTTCATGTTTGATAAATTCCCAAAAAGTTTTCATTATAGAATTAATCCACCTTTACCACCCCTTGTGGCTCCACCAATATCATCAAGACTTGTTGAAATTCTAATATTACTTTTCGCTTCTAAATATTTGTTCACAATCTCTTCAGGGAATTTTTTATACTCATACATTATGAAAGAAGCGTCAATACTGCCACCTATCTCATCCTCGTAGGGGAATCCAAAAGGTAAAATTGCAAGCTGCATACCTGCTGTTGTAGGTATAGTCTGAATAATGGCAACATCATTTAATTTTTTTGATTCTTCATCATAAATACCGATAACGGTATCACCACTTATAATTTTTACAAACTTTACATTTTCATAGCTCATATAGTTTCCTCCATTATTTCTTTATAAGTTCTTATATTTTTATTTTTTTTTCAAGTTTTTTCTTCCATTCTATTGTTATTTATGATAGTTTATATATATGGAAAAACAGTTTAATGAGTTTGTAAATATCATAAAGAAACTTAGAGCTCCTGATGGGTGTCCCTGGGATAGGGAGCAGACCCTTTACTCATTAAAAGACTATCTTATAGAAGAGGTTTATGAGCTGGTAGATGCCATCGATAAAAAAGATATTGAAAATATAAAAGAGGAGTTAGGGGATCTTTTATTACATGTAATTATGCATTCTGTTATAGCTGAAGAGGAGAATCTTTTTACTCTTAATGATGTAATTAATGAGATTTCTGAAAAACTGATACGTAGACATCCCCATGTATTTGGCAATATGAAGGTTAAAGATAGCAATGATGTGATGATCAATTGGGAAAAGATAAAGAAGGATGAAAAAAACAGAAAATCTATCCTTGATGAGATCCCTACAGGTTTACCATCTATTCAAAAGGCATTAAAACTCCAGGAAAGGGCTAAAAAGGTTGGGTTCGACTGGCAGAATATGGATGATTGTATGGGAAAAGTTATCGAGGAATTTGAAGAGTTTAAAGAGGCTGTAAGTAGTTTTAATAAAGATGATATGGAGCATGAATTGGGAGATATTCTTTTTGCATTGATAAATTTTTCAAGGTTTATAAATATAAATCCTGATGAGGCTCTAAGGAAAACAAATCAAAGATTTATGTCAAGATTTTCATATATTGAGAAAAAAGTCAAAGAAAAAGGGTTATACTTAGAAGATTTAACCCTTGAAGAACTTGATAAATATTGGGATGATGCGAAGAAAATGGGGTTTTGAGGGTAATTTGTCTTAATTTGTTATAATATAAATAACTATTTGGTTGGTGGAAGAATCTTTTTACAGATATCAAGAAAATAACGGTATTCGTTGGCTAACGTTATATCTTTTCTATACACAGCATATATCGATCTCTGGATACTGCAACCTTCTATCCTGAAGATAGATAAGTCATTTATTTCTGCTAAATGCCTAGATGAAAATCCGTAAAAATTACCACTTTTGATGAGTGTAAAGAAAAGCCATGGCTCGTTAACTGTGATGGATATCTTGAATTGATTGAGAGATACATTATGTTTTTTAAAAGCGTTTTCGAGCTCCTTTCTTGTGCCAGAGCCCTCTTCCCTCACCACCATATCTCTTTTTAAAAGGTCATCAAAGGTTAAGATCTTTTTATCGAAGAAACTTTGTTTTGCTACAATAACCAATTCATCATCTGCAATATGTTCATAGGCTAGATGTGTATTCTCAATTTTTGTTCCCAAAAAACCTATTGGGTAATTATGGGCAAGGACAACCTTAGAAACTGTGACAGAATCGGTTGAAAAAAAGTCAAATTCTGCTGTATTATAATCGTTTCTGAAAATAGATACTGCCTGGGGTATGATGGCAATAGTTGGCACCGAGCTGGAAGCTAAGGATAATTTTTTTATCGATCTATCTTTTTTGGATATGCTTGCTACTGTTTTTTCATATTGTGTTAATAGGTCAGCTATTTTTGGATATATCTCTTTGGCAAATGAAGTGGGTTCAAGATGTTTACCATTTCTGAAGAAAAGTTTTTCTCCAAACTGTTTTTCCAGATTACGGATATGCTCAGTAACTGTTGGTTGGGAAAGGTACAACTTTTCTGCAGCTTTTGATACACTCTTTTCTTTAAAAACTACTATAAAAACTCTAAATTGATGAATATCCA
Organism: Deferribacterales bacterium; assembly: GCA_036574145.1. Lineage (GTDB taxonomy): Bacteria > Chrysiogenota > Deferribacteres > Deferribacterales > Calditerrivibrionaceae > Calditerrivibrio. Next base: position 2,199 of record JAINCL010000264.1, read on the forward strand.
TATTACTCTTCGGTCAGATATTGATCTACATTTAACCCCTGTTCTCTGTATTCGTTCAATTTATTTCTTAGCGTTCTAACGGTTATACCAAGTATTTCTGCAGCTTTTGTCCTATTCCCTTTTGTCTCTTTCAATGTGTTTAAGATAAGTTCACGTTCCATATCAGCTATGGTCATTCCGTAGGTTGTATGAATAGGTCTATCATCTTTGACTTCATCCTTAATCGGTACTGATTCTACAGTCTCAACGACTATTTTGTCTCTATTAGCAATATATTCAGAATAGGTATTGAGAGTTATACCGTGTAAGAATAGGTTTAACGGCGTAAGGTATTGATCTTTGGAGATGATTACAGCACGTTCAATTGTATGTTCAAGTTCCCTGACATTACCTGGCCAGTCGTAGTTAACCAGGATATCAAGAGCCTCTTTCGTTAACTTTTTGAGAGGTTTTCTATTTAATTTACAATATTTTTCTATGAAAAAATTTGATAAAGGTTCTATATCTTCTTTCCTATCCCTTAAGGGTGGTAGCTCTATGTTTATTACATTGAGTCTGTAAAAAAGATCTTCCCTGAAATTACCTTTTTTTACTTCTTCTTTAAGATTTCTGTTGGTGGTTGCTATAATCCTCACATCAACTTTCTGTTTTTTTGTTGAGCCAAGACGCTCAATCTCCTTTTCTTGTAAAACTCTAAGGAGTTTTGCCTGTAGGTTGATCGGGATTTCACCTATTTCATCAAGTAGCAATGTTCCACCATTTGCCAACTCGAATTTACCCTCTTTTTTATTTACTGCGCCAGTAAAAGCACCTTTTTCATAACCGAATAGTTCACTTTCTATTAAAGATTCTGGGATAGCAGCACAATTTATTGCTACAAACTCCCCTTTTCTTTTGCTATGTTCATGAATATATCTTGCTAAAACCTCTTTACCTGTACCGGATTCACCTGTAATAAGTACCGTTGCCTCGCTATCAGCTATCTCCCTTGCAATGGTGAAGATCTGTGTCATAAAGGGGCTGCGGAAGATGGTTTTTCTATCTTCTTCAGGTTGTTCTACAGTTGAGGGGAGTTCAAAGGCTCTTTTTACCAATTCTTCGATCACCTCAGGTGAAAATGGTTTAAGTATATAATCGAAAGCTCCATCTTTGATAAGTTTTACTGCGGAATCTACTGTTCCATAGGCAGTGACAAAACAGACCTTAGTGTTGATCCCTGATGTTTTAAGCATGTAAAAAAACGTTTCACCATCTATAACAGGCATACGTATATCGCTAATGATAAGGTCGAAAGGTTCTCTAAGTGCATAATCGAGCCCTTCTTTACCATTTTCTGCTGTTTTTACTTCGATACCGATCCTTTCAAGAGTGGTTTGGATGGCTGATCTCATATTATCATCATCGTCAACTACAAGTACCCTCTTTTCCATTTACACCTCTTTTGGTATGGTAATTTTAAATATCGTTTCTCCAGGTTTACTGAAAGGGATGATATTCCCGTTATGGGCTTTTATAATTTTATATACAATGGAAAGCCCCAGACCTGTCCCTTTAGCTTTCTTTGAATGAAAGGGGAGAAAGATCTTATCTATAAAATTTTGGTCTATACCTGGACCATTATCTTGAATATATATAGATGTATCTCTGTAAGTTTCTTCAGAGTATATTGTAATTTTGCCTTTTTCATCTACAGCATCGATTGCATTATGGATTATATTCATGATAACCTGTTTCATAAGTTCGGCATCACAATAGATTTTATGGTCCTCATTTATGAGATTATTAAACTCTATCTTCTTTTCAATCATGAGATGTTTTAAAAATAGTATTACGTCATCTATTATATCAGATAAGTAACATTCCTTCTTAGTTATCCTTATCTCTTTTGTGAAGAGGAGTATATTGGAGATGGTGTTATTGATGGTTTTTACACCTTTTATAATGGAATTTAAAAGCTGCAACTTATCTTTGTCGTTTACAAGGTCTCTTTTTAGTAATGAGGCAAATATCTCAATACTACCAAGTGGGTTTCTTATATCATGGGCTATCCCTGCTGCCATTTCACCCATTAACATAAGATGTTCATTTCTCCTCTGTTCCTTTTCTATCTCTTTTAAGGTAGTTATATCATCAATAATGTAGATGTAACCAGTTCTATCTGTGAGGGTAAAACTTCCAACGCTCACATTAAAAAACCTACCTTCAATTTCTACATCAAAGACAGATTTTTTTTTCATACTAAAAATATGTTTAAAACTATTTTTATCAAGGGTATTTAAAAGTTCATGTGCAGAATTATTACATATTATCAAATCACCTTTATCATCGATTACGACTATGGCGCTGGTGGCGTTCATCATAACAGCATCTAATAACTCTGTTTTTTCTTTGAGTTCACGGTTTTTTATTTCCACTTCATGTCTTAATCTTTCTGCCTCCTCCTGCAGTTCTTTGTAAGACTGCTGAAGTTTTTCTGTTGCCTGATTAAAGCTTTCAAATGCTTTTTTGAGAAGCTCTATCTGTTCTATCTTTTCATCGATTTCCATTTTAAATCCTCTAATTCTGATTTGGCAAGGTTAGCATATTGGCTTGTTGGGTATTTAGAAACAAGTTCATTGAAATATTTTGCTGAAAGATCTTTATTGCCTGTATTTAGATAAGATTTGCCTGTAAAATAGAGAGCATCAACTCTTTTTGGATCGTTTTGAGGTGCATTGGTTAGATATGTTAAATAATTTTCTATTGCCTCTTTATATTTTTTATCCATAAAAAGTGAATCGGCATATTCAAAATAGACATTATATGCATCTTTTTTCAATGAAGGTGCTTCTCTATTAATAGTTTGGATAAAATCTCTTATTAGCGGTTTCTTTTGGCCAGATGTCATCTGTTCAAGAATTGACGCCGCTGTTTTAAGTGCTTCAATACGGTTATTTCTATAGGCAAGGGCATTTTGATATGCTAATATTCGATCAATTTTCATTAACTCTTCGATTATCTTTTTAAACTTTTCAAGATTGTAATTATTTATATTAAATCTGTTAGGTTTTATATTGGCAACCATTTTAATAAGCTCTGTTTCTTTGCTAACATATTTTATATTTTTGATTATTGATATCGCTCTATCCTTATCACCGAGCATAAAAAGTGCGTATCCAACATGTGATAAAAAATATTCTCGTTGAGGGTGTTTATCGATATCCCCTCTATTATCTTGAAAAAATTTTATAATATTTACATAGTCTTTATTTTTAACTAATGTATTAAATTCTGTTAAAAGATTTTTTGATATGATTTCTTTAATTTCGTTCACTTTTGGGCTTGATGGGAAAAGGATGATGAACTCCTTACCATTTAAACCGAATTTGACTGGGTCGTTTTTCATATTCATAATGTGAAGATAAAAGGCAGCTTCCCATAACTGATACCATTTTTCTTTAAGAGTTAGGTTTTTATTGGCGGTTAGGTACTGAGTTATACTTTTGATTGCATCCTGATACCTTTTTGCATCATAGAGTTTTTTTGCATTATTGTATGATATCTCCTCTTTTAGATAAAGAAGCTCTTTAATTTTATTAGAGTTTGGAAATCCCTGGATGAATTTATCTATACCGGTTTCAACAGCTTTAAAATCCCCTTTTGTATAGTAACTCTTTATCATTTCAAATTGGATATCCTCTTTAAGGTTATGGAATTCTTTAAATTCTGGTAAAGTAGAAAATTTAGCCTCGGCGAGTGAGATTTCCTTTAAAGCCTCTTTATATTTTTTATCCTTTAAATAGGCGATTGTAAGGAGCTTAATCCCTTTTAAAGCAAGATCAGGGTCGATATTGTTGTTAATTACATCTGCAAGGTAAACAGCCCAAAATGCAGAATCGTTTGAGTCTAAGGAATCTTCTGCGATTTTAATGGCAGATAGAAGACCACCCATTTTTTGGGGGTATTTTAACTTTGTGTCTTTTAACAGTTTGATGGCTAAGTCTTTCTTATCCTTTTCAAGAAGGATTAGGGCAGATTTATACATGGCAATGTCAGTTTTTTCGTAATCGGGAAATTTGTTATAAAGGGTTGTGAAATATTTTAGAGCATTTTCATGATCGTTTTGATTATATAATGTTTCCCCCATCCAGTAAACAATTTCTGGTGAGATATCTTCTATTTTTTTTGGTTTATATTTTGAGAAATATTCAAAAGCTTTTTTAAAATCACCTTTCTGGGCATATATCGAACCTATGTAACCATAAATTGGAGAATTTTCAGGTTTGTTTTTTTGGATATAATCTGTAAAATATTTTAACGCTCTGTCTGGTTGACCTAATTCCTTATAAAGCTGACCTATCTTTGTATAGGCGATATCTATATATCTTTCATCTTTAGTATTTTTTATCAGCTCCTGATATGTATAGATAGCTTCATTTTTAAATCCGAGTTTTTCTTTTACCTCTGCAGATTTGAGATAGGCATCCCCTAACAACCTTGATTTTGGAAACTTTCTTAAAAATTCATCAAAAATAGATGAAGCAGCAAATAATGCTTTATCAGAATCTTTTCCCAACTCAATATTTATAACACCGGTTAGATAAAGAGCTTCTTCACCATATTTATCAAGGGGATTTTTTTCTATCAGTTTATTTGCAATAACCAAAGCTTTATCAAAATTCCTTTCAGACATTTTAGCTTTAATATCCCTTAACATCTTTTCAGAGTCTTCATTTTTATAGGTTTGATCCTCGAATGGTATCGCTTTATTAACAGTAACATTTATTTGTGGGACTGTTTTAGGTGTATTGGCTATTACAACTCTAAGTTGATCTCTCTCGTTGGCGATATATATGGTGGCCCATGGGTTACCTTTTATTAATAAGGTGTTATCTTTTTTCAGGATATCTGTTATTACCTTTTTGTTGTACTGCTTTAGGTCGAGGTTAAATTTTTTATTGAATGTTATTTCAGCAACAGAACCATCTACTTTGTAATTTTTTATAAGATTGGCAGGCACCTTGATTATAATTTCACTTACAGCACTACCCTCTTTGATCAGTATATCTGCTGCGTTGGATGAACTGATCCAAAAAAATAGAAATAGTATATTAAAGATATTTTTCATGTTATAATTATACCTAAAAAGTTTTATTTGACAAGTCAACTCAATAGGTTTATTTAACATCAAAAAATATAGTTGTAAAGGATAAAAGGATGAGTAGAAAAACTTTACTTTTTGCATTAATCGGTTTGGGAGGTTATATAGCTCCGAGACATCTGAAGGCAATCAAAGATACAGGTAATACTCTCGTGGCTGCCCTTGATAAGAACGATTCAGTGGGGATTATCGATAGCTATTTCCCTGACGCAGATTTTTTTATAGAGTTTGAGAGGTTCGATAGACATATCGATAAATTAAGGCGCCATGGGGAAGGTATAGATTTTGTATCGATCTGTTCACCAAATTACCTCCATGATGCCCATATAAGGTTTACCCTTAGAAGTGGTGCTCATGCCATATGTGAAAAACCTCTTGTCCTTAATCCTTGGAATGTGGAAGGTTTGAGGGAGATGGAACAAGAGACAGGCAAGAAGGTATATACCATTTTGCAGTTGAGGTTGCATGATAATATTAAAAAGGTTAAGGAGAGGGTTGAACAGGAATTGAAAAGGAATGGTTCTAAGGTATGGGACGTGGATCTTACCTATATAACAAGCCGTGGACATTGGTATTTTGTTTCCT
>JAINCL010000265.1:0-5756 GCA_036574145.1 Deferribacterales bacterium
ACGCCATTGGAAGACAAGCAATTATGAAAGATCCAAACTGGAATAATGGGGATTACTATGGTAAATCGTTTCCTAAGGATGGACTTGCAATAGCTCGAATGGTGGGTCATATAACATTTATGTCTGATGCATCCTTTCATAAAAAATTTGGAAGAAGATATGCGACGCTTGAAGGGATTTACGATTTCTTTGGCTATTTTGAGGTGGAAAACTATTTAAGATACAATGGTTATAAGTTTACTGAACGATTCGATCCAAACAGCTATTTATATATTATAAAAGCTATGGATATTTTTGATCTATCCTATGGTTATGGGTCTTTTGAAGAAGCAATAAGCCGCATCACAGCAAAATCTTTATTCATAACCTTTACATCAGATTTCCTGTTCCCCACATATCAAACTGAAGAGATTATTAATATACTAAAAAAATATGAAAGATCTGTAAAATGGCTCAACATAGAATCCGATTATGGTCACGATGCATTTCTTTTAGAGTTTGATGTTCAGGGTTCAGCTATTAAAAACTTCCTCGAGGAAGAGTACCGTAATGTCTCCTCAGAACAGTAGTTTTGACTCATCATCACAAAATTATCTTTATAGCAGCGACCATAAGGTAGGCGATGACCTTGATTATGTAAAGAGATATTTCAGTAATCGTAGATTTAATAACCTTCTGGATATAGCAACAGGTGCAGGGCATTTTACTCAGGTATTTGAAGCAGATAGAAAAGTTACCTGCGACTATAGTTTCAATATGCTAATAACTGCTAGAACCAATTATCATTTAGACCTTGCTGTACAAAGTGACTCTTCAAATCTACCTTTTAGAAATGATTGTTTTGAAATAGTTACATGCCGTATAGCGATGCACCACTTTTCACATCCAAATCTTTTTTCCCAGGAGGTTCACAGAATTCTTACAGAAAAAGGTTTTTTCGTTTTAATAGACAGTATAGTAGATATTGAAGATGCATATTTAAATGTTATTGAATATATACGGGATCGATCTCATATTAGAAGTATGACGGTAAGAGAAATAATAAATTTTTTCCACCCTACATTTAGATTGGAACATTTCAACACTTTTTACAAAAAACATAACTTCGAAGAATGGGCTAAAAGACTAAATCCTTCAAAGGAACAATACCAAAAAATTGTGGAACATTTTAAAAAGTTGCCTCGCCATATAAAAGATGAATTGAGGATAGAGGAAGATGATTTTAACATTATCTCTTACACAGACAAAAAAGGGTTGTTCATCTTCAGAAAGTTATGAATAGGCTATTATTAAAAGATATAAATATAAAGATTAATAATGTAACATTATTAGATATCGATAATTTTGTTTTTGAAAAAGGTTTTATCAACACTATAATTGGTAAAAGTGGCATAGGTAAATCCACCCTCTTAAAGGTGATTGGTGGTTTAGTTAAATATGAAGGCTCGATCTATCTTGATGAAAAAGAACTATCTAAACATTTTAACATTTATCAGGCCAGGAAAAAAGTTCACTATGTAAGACAGGATGCAAAATTTATTGAAGGTAATTTTTTTGACAACATTAAGCACTTACTCAGTTTCAAAATAAACAGAACTATTAAAATTACCGAACCTGAAATATTTAATTATGCAGAAAAGCTGGGCCTAGAGAGAGAACTCTTATACAAAGATATTAAAACACTATCAGGAGGAGAGAAACAACGGTTAAATATTATAAGATCACTTCTTATACGGCCCGAATTTATTTTACTGGATGAACCGACATCAGCCCTTGACATACATACTGAGGGGTTATTAATTAATCTGTTAAATAGTATAAAAAATAAAATAGGGATAATTACAGTGTCCCATTCATATAATTTCATAAGACATTCAGATAACAAAATTCTTTTATCCGATAAAAGGCTCACCCTGTTTGACAAAAATGTGAAAGAAGAAGATATAAAGAGATTTATAGGGGGCAATAATGCATGACCCAGCAAAAGATATAAGTCTAATCTCGATGATTTTATTATATCTCTTTAGCGGCGCTCTAATTGCATTTACTGAGATACTTAAACTTAATATGTTAAAAGAATTTCTTATTTCTCTCTTTAGAATGTCTATCCAGCTATTTTTAGGCTCTATTATTTTGCTTTATATCTTCAAAATAAATACCCTATGGATTGTGATGGCTTTTTTTGTGTTGATGTCTATAGTAGCATCCATCACTATTATTAAAAAATCAAAAATCAAAAAGGGAAGTTTTATTTATATCAATGTATTTGTTGTAACATTATTAGTAACATTTATATTCCAATTCTTTATCATTCAACATAACCTATGGTACGATGCAAGATATTTTATTACCATTGCAGGTATGATTATGGGTAATTCTATGAATGCTTCTGCTTTGGCATTAGAGAGATTTAAAAATGAAATAACAGAAAATTATGATCTTGTTAAAACTTTTTTGAGTTTCGGTGCGAACGATTTTGAAGCTATATCCCTTTTTTTTAGAAAATCATTAAAAGCCTCATTAATACCTATAATCACCAATATGAGTAGTATAGGGATAGTTTTTTTCCCGGGAATGATGACAGGTCAGATTTTAGCAGGTTCTGACCCCACAATAGCTGTAAAATACCAGATTGCCATTATGATTATGATATCTATATCTGTCTTAATAACAACTTTTTTAAATCTGTTTTTTCTAATGAAAAATTTATTCAAATATGGTATAATTAAAAATGAGTTATGATATTGTAAAAAAATATAATCTACCCATAGTTGGAAAATGGTTCATACTTGGCACAATTGTTGGTATTGTTGCAGGGATAGCTGCCATACTATTCTACACTTTAATGCAACTATCAAGCAATCTATTATTAGGCTACCTTTCTGGATATATCCCACCTGAAGCTACCGGTGAAGTTACAATTTTCGAACACTATAATACAGAGTTTAGAAGGTATATGCTGATAATAACACCTGTATTAGGAGCATTGATAAGTGGGATATTCATTATAAAATTTGCTCCTGAGGCTGAAGGTGCAGGACTTGAAGCAACGGTATCATCAATCCATAAGCACAATGGAATTATACGATGGCAGGTTCCTCTGATAAAAACCTTTACCTCTTCCATAACCATAGGTTCTGGTGGTTCCGGTGGTGGAGAAGGTCCAATATCCCATATCGGAGCTGGAATCGGCTCGGTCCTATCACAAATCTTTCACCTCACCGACAAAGAACGAAGGATTCTTGCTGCCGCCGGGATGGGTGCAGGGGTTGGAGCAATATTCCGTTCACCACTTGCCGGAGCAATATTTGCCGCTGAAGTGCTCTATTCAAGTTCTGATATGGAGTATGAAGCATTATTACCATCAACCATAACATCGATTATCGCTTATTCCATCTTCTGTAGTATATTCGGCTGGAGCCCTTTGTTTCATACCATAGATGCAAAATTCGCCAATCCGCTGGAATTGGTGGGTTATACAATATTGATTGTTATGGTGGTGCTGATCGGACATTTCTACACAAAAGTTTACCACAAAGTAAAAATCTATTTTGAACTTATAAAACTTAATAAATTACAAAAAATGCTACTGGGTGGACTGCTTACAGGGGTAATAGGTTTCTTTGTACCTGAGGTACTTGGTGCTGGTTACTTCATCATAGATCAATCGATAATGTCCGATATAACCATTAATATGCTGATAATATTGATATTCGCCAAGATATTTGCCACATCCTTTACTATCGGAAGTGGCGGTAGTGCTGGAACATTTGCTCCAACGATGGTTATAGGTGCTTCAGTTGGTGGTTTGGTGGGAAATATACTATTTAAATATTTCCCATCCCTTGTATCAAATCCCGGAACTTTTGCGATTGTCGGCATGGCTGGTTTTTTGGCTGGTCTGGCTAAGACTCCTTTATCTGCCATAATTCTGGTGAGTGAGTTAACAGGTAATTATCACTTGATTGTACCTGCAATGTGGGTAAGCACCCTTTCATTTCTAGCATTGAGAAAAGTGAAATTTTATAAAAGCCAGATGCAATTTAGAAGCGATTCACCTATCCATAAAAATGAATATTTTTTAATGGTGCTACAGGATATAAGAGTTGGGAATGTGATGAAAAAAGATCCTATAACAATCCCTGAAGGAATGAAATTTAAAGATATTATAAACTTCATCTCTTCCACCAAACATAATAGTTTCCCGGTGATAACAATAGAGAACAAACTCATTGGTGTGCTTAAATTTGAAGAGATAAGGGAATTTGTATTTGAAGAGGGTTTAGAAGAGTTGGTTATTGCAAGTGAGCTTTGCGATAAAGATTCCCCTATGATCACACCTGATAAATCGCTTGCTGCTTCAATTGAAATGATCGGAACTATGAATGTGGAGCTTCTACCAGTTGTTGATTCTCTGGAAAACAGAAAATTGATAGGAATAATAACAAGAAGGGATATTATTAAGATATACAATAAAGAGATGCTAAAACAGAAAAATATAATGGAAGAAAATATCTTCTAACTAAAGAATCTTTTTAATAACATAATGTAAATAAAGATTTCCACCTATTCTGCCTATAAGTAGTGCCAAACTTGCAATAATAACACCAGATATGGGGAGCAATGGTATTGTAAAAAGTATCACAAAGGCGATTATAACCTCTATCGTTGTAGCCACAGTCATAGGGATCGTATTTCCACTTCTAACAATAATGGAACGCTGGAAAGCCAAAAGAGCTGTGAGTGGTGGTATAAATGTCAATATACGGGCAGGGATCTTTGCAAGATCTGTAAGTTCTCTCGTAAGCCCGGAAAGTATCTCAAAATAAAAATTTGCAAGTGGGGTATAACTAATTACCCCGTACCCTACTAAATTAAATATTATCAAACCTCTAATAAAATTTCTTATCTTAAGATAATTTTTGTAATCTTTATCCATCAAAGCTATGGCAACCTCCTGAAAAGATAAACCCACAGCCCTGAAAATAAAAGTAAGTGAATTTAGCACAGGCATAACGGCAACAGATTCCGTCGGGTTAGAACCTTTTAAAAGGAAAAATGTTGTCATAGGTGGAACTGACAATGCTATAAATGGTGTAATAGCCATTGGGAAATAAAATGATGCTATTTCCTTATATTTTACATCCTCATCAACCTTTATAACACAAACCGATTTAACAGCTCTTGATGCAAAAAATCTTGTCACAATAGCTTCCATAACCACAGCGATACTAAGACTTACGGTCCCAATTACAGCCCCTTCAAGATCTGTAAACTTTGCGATAACAATCGGCATAACAATTATCATACAGAGCCTTACAACTGTTCCGTAAGCTACATGTTTTGTTCTACCATGTTTTATTATTATACCTTGATAAAATCTTCTATAACCTATTGCCGCTGACCATGGTATCAATCCTGCAAGAGAAGGATATAAAATCACCAAAATCCTTTGATTAATTTTTAATAAATGATCAAAAATCAGATCAAATATAGGTGGAATTAAAATTATTAGAATCAACAAAGTAAGTGCAGCTATAAGAAAAAATGTAAAATTTCTAAGCCCTTTATAACTATTCTCAGATTTCACAAAAGCTGTGGATGCACTCATCAGCATTATTATCGGTGACTCCACAAGTAAACCCACCGAATATGCTATCCCATAGGCTGCAAGATTCTCTTTAACATCTGGCAACCTACCGATAAAAGCTGCAATATATGGACCTTCAGCTGCCATCATCATCCATGTGGAGAGT
>JAINCL010000266.1:0-3524 GCA_036574145.1 Deferribacterales bacterium
CAGTCTTTTTGTACATATTTTACCTCCTTTTTTTAAAATGATTTTATCAATTTCTATGCCACAATAAAATTCCAGTACAATCTTGATAGAAAACTAAAAATTGTATAAATTTTTCACAATGTGTGAATATAAATAAAAATGGGGAGGTTCCCCACTATTATACAAAATTATGCAACCTGAACAAACTTAGATGCTGGCACTCCGCAAATTGGACATTTCTCTGGAGCAGCATCAAATTCTATATAACCACAAACCGGGCATAGGTAGAAATTTGTAGCATCAATATCTTTACCCGCTTCAACAGCTTCAAGAGCTTTCTTATACAACTTAGCATGCACCTCTTCAGCCTTTACAGCAAAATTAAACATAACCTTTGCCTTATGCCCTTCAGCACTTGCTTTTTCAAGCATAGGGGGATACATCTCTGTGTACTCGTAAGTTTCACCCTCGATGGCAGCTTTGAGATTATCAGCTGTACCACCCACCATATCAAGCGCATTTAAATGCCCTTCTGCATGGATCCTTTCAGCTTCTGCTGTTGTTCTAAATAGTTTGGCAATGTTAGCAAACCCTTCTTTCTCAGCTTTCTTGGCAAATGCCACATACTTCTGATAAGCCTGACTTTCACCCGCAAATGCTTCTTTTAAGTTATTTTTTGTTTCTGCCATAAATATTACCTCCTTTTTATTTAAATTCTATCATACCACTTCTTGTGATTATCGTCTTATCCCTTGTTCCTGGACCATTTAACAATATATAAATTACAGCCTGCTCAGCATATAAGTCTGCAGAGATACCATCAATAACAACTACAATCTGATAACCCCTTTGGGCAGCTTCTGTAGCAGTAAAAAGAACAGCGCCATGGGCAGCAGTACCAGTTATAATAAGTTTTTTAACCCCCCTATCTTTAAGAATCTTGTCAAGATCGGTATTCAAAAACTTATTTACACTCGCATTTACAAATGGTTCTTTATCCGTTGGGGATACCTCTTTAAGAATGCTATTGACAGTTCCTCGAGGAGTAAGGGAATATACAACGAATATATTCTTCATCCTTGCTAGTGTTAAAAGTTTAGATATATTAGGAACCGTATCTATACATCTAGGTCTTCTATCGAGATTACAGGTTAGGCTTTCAATATCAAGTATCAAAAGGGCAGTTTCGTTATCCGCCACGAAGTTGTTAAGTTTGGGTTGAACAGGAGGAACAACCCAGTCCCATTCATCTATAATATCTGCTGCATTTGCTATAACACCAAAAAATATAACAGTCATAAAAATAACTATTTTTCTCATTTTATCTCCTTATTTAAAATTATTATAACTTGAAATATTTGTCAACAATTTTTTATTTTTTTTATTAACACCTTCGCTAACTATTCTAAACTTCCTACCTAATTCAATTATAGCATACTTTTTCTGATAGTAGTCTAATTTTTTTGAATTTATTAACTTTAATAATGAATAAAGCCTGTAATACTCCATAAATTGTGTATCCTTACTCAACTGACCATGATCATGCGCAATCTTAACAATCGTTTTCACATCAAGATATCCAACCTCAAACCTCCTTGTAACACGTAACCAGAGGTCGTAATCCTCAGCAACAGGTAGACTCTCATTAAAATAACCCACAGTATCAAAAATGGATTTGTGAATTATAACAGATGAAGGGCTTATACGGCAAAAATCTAGAGACTCTTTAAAAATATATCCACCATAACGACTGTACCTACTTTTTTCATTAATAAATCTCCCATTCTTATACCAAAACTCATCGGTATGAGAGATTAAGAGATTTCTATTTTTCATAAAATCTGTTTGCAAAATCAATTTATTAGGCAGCCAGACATCATCAGAGTCAAGTAAAGCAATATAATCAAATCTTGCAATACTAATCCCTACATTTCTGGCATGGCTTACGCCACAATTCTTTTCAAGCTTGATATAATTTACTCTATTTAGATATGGGGTAACAGCTTTAAATGTTTCCTCAGCAGACCCATCATCGACAACTATTATTTCACAATGTTCATATCTCTGTAATAAAACCGACTCTATGGCAGACTTCAACAGCCCTGTGCGATTATACACAGGGATTACCACTGAGACCTTCATTTAGAATCTAAATCGGCTTTTTTCTGTCCATGATGGTAGAAAATACCAATATGGTATTTGTCTTTTGAACCCCCTTAATATTACGTATCTTTTTAATTATATTTGATAATGTATCGGTATTTTTGGTGATAACTTTAGCTATCATTGTAAAATCACCGGTAACATGATGACATTCTATAAGGTCTTCATCAACTTCTTTTATCGTATTTTCAAATTCCGAAATACTCTTGGCACTATCGAGGGATATACCTATAAAAGCCAATATATCGTATCCCAATAGCTTATAATTTACATTAGCTGAGTAATTCTTAATAATACCAGAATTTTCAAGTTTCTTCACCCTTTCTATGACCGATGGTGAAGAGAGATCAACCTCTTTAGCCATATCAGCATACGAAGTTCTTGCATTTGATATAAGCATATTCAAAATCTTTCTATCTATTTCGTCTATCTCTATCATAATAAGCTTACCTCCATTTTGATACTTTTATTTTAGCACATAAATGTTGTATATTGCAAGTGGAACAAAAAGGGGAAATAGGTTTACAGATATTTTGTCCATAAGCCACAAGGTACTCATTCCATTTAATCCAATACTTTTCCGGTAAAATCTCCCGGAGTTTTAATTCTGTTTCATCAGGATTTTTTGTATGAACAATCCCCATCCTATTCATTATCCTATGAACATGGGTATCCACACATATAGCAGGAATTCCAAACCCCTCCACCAATACAAGATTAGCAGTTTTTCTACCCACACCCTTGATTGATAATAGCGTTTCAAGATCCTTAGGTACTTTACCTCCAAATCTATCAAGTAACTCTTTAGAGATATTGTAAATAGTCTCCCCTTTTTTTTTATAAAAACCTGCTGGATAGATTAGTGTTGAAATTTCTTGGGGTGACAATTCCAACATCTGCGATGGAGTAGAAGCCACACCAAACAATCTTTTTGAAGCTGCTAATGTTACCTCATCTTTCGTTCTCAAAGATATAATAGTTGATATAAGAACCTGATAAGGGTCATTTTTTATAATCTGAGCAATCTGAGTTACTGAAGGGGTATTAAATCTTTTATAACTATCTTCTAATAACCTGAATATAGCATCAAATATCATCCAAAAATTCTCTTAATTTAGGCTTTAAATGTATATTCGACAGATCAAACTGCTTTAATGCCTTTCCGATCACATGTATTTTATATCCCTCAGACGCTTTCCTATCTATGATTATAAAATAGGAATCATCCACTTTACAAAGACCACCCTTAGCACTGGTTTTTTCGTATCTGAGAGTAATATCTAGGTGTGGACAAACCGCCTCGAGCTCTCTTAAAAGTGGTGCTCTGGGACCCATCTGGACGACGATCTTGTATACAAAGGAGCCCTCCGCCGTAATGTATC
>JAINCL010000003.1:0-3454 GCA_036574145.1 Deferribacterales bacterium
CTAAGGGATGTAATAGGAATTTCAATTCCAGTATTGCTGTATCAGTTACAGGGATAGCTGGACCTGATGGTGGTTCAGATGTTAAGCCTGTTGGGCTTGTTTACATCGCTTTTATGATAAAAGATAAAATTTTTGTAAAAGAAAATAGATTTGGTGGAGATAGAGATGCCATCCGTGAAAGAACCTTCAAGATGGCATTTGATACTTTGATTAAAGAATTAAGGGAGATATGAGAAGTTTTATTGCTCTTGATATACCCAGTGAGGTAACTGAAATCATCTATATGAAAGGGAGTTTATTTAGAGGATTTGTTGAAGGTAGCTTTGTAAAAAAAGAGCATATACATGCTACTCTCTTTTTTTTTGAAGATTTTAAAGGTGATATAGATAAAGTTAATCGTTATTTAGCTTCTATATCCTGTGAGATTATTTCTAAATTAACCAAATTATCTTTTTTTAGTCGAAAAAACTACCCCGCTGTATTATATGCTGAATTTGATCCTACTAATGTTCAATATATCTATGATGAGATGAAAAGTTTCCTTTTAGGTTTAAAAATTCCTTTTGATGATAAACCTTTCAAAAGTCATATTACCATATGTAGAATAAAAAAAATTAGAGATATGGATAAGTTTTATGCAGAAGTGAGGAAAGGTGTTGATTGCGTAAATTTTAAATTCCCATCCATTACGTTTTATCAGAGTACTCTAACACCAAATGGACCATTGTACAATATAATTTTTAGAAAGGAGTTGTTATGAAGGTTCTTATTATAAATGGTTCACCGAGATCAAAAGGTAATTCTGCAAGCATTGTTGAACAGTTGTATAAAAAGTTTTCAGATGGTGGAGATACGGTGGAACTAATGAATCCAAACCAGGTGAATTTTAAGGGTTGTCAGGGGTGTTTATCGTGCAGGAAGAATAACACTTTATGTGTTGTTAAAGATGAATTGGGGGATATGTTGGGGAGGTTTTTAGATTTTGACTTTTTTGTAATTGTTACTCCTAATTATTACGGATTGATAACAGGACAGTTAAAAATGTTTCTTGATCGTTGGTATTGTTTTAAAGATGCCAATAGGAAAACTAAATTTAGCGAAGGGAAAAAGATATTCTTTATTCTAACCCAAGGATCCCCCAATAGGGACCATGGGAAAAGTATTATTGAATGGGGAAAACATTTTTTTGAAGGTTTTGGCTTGAAATATTACGGTTATATTTTACCAAATTGCAGTACAGAAAATAATGATATGGTGAAAGTAAAGATGCCTGAAATTATGATGAATATAAATATGTTTGTGTGATTTTATGCTGGAACATATTGTTTGGAAAGATGGGAAATTAATACTTTTAGATCAGAGAAAGCTACCACATATAAAAGAGTATGTTGTTTGTGATACAGTTTATGAGGTGGCTGATGCAATAAAAGATATGGTGGTGAGAGGTGCCCCTGCAATAGGTGTTGTCGCAGCTTATGGTGTTGTTTTAGGTTTAAGGGGCGGTTTAAGTTTTGATACTATTTATGATATATTGATTAAAACAAGACCCACTGCAGTAAATCTTATGTGGGGATTATTACGCATGAAATCTATGGTTGAAACTGGTGTTGAACCAGAAAATGCGGCAGTTCAGATCCATAATGATGATATTAAGGTTAACATGGCTATTGGGGAGTTTGGAAGTAAGCTTTTGAATGATGGTGATAATATATTGACCCATTGTAATGCTGGAGCTCTTGCAACGGGAGGTTTTGGAACTGCTTTGGGTGTGATATACGCAGGTTGTAAAAATGGTAAAAGATTGCATGTTTATGTTGATGAAACAAGACCATATCTACAAGGTAGCAGACTTACGGCTTATGAACTGATGGAAAATGATGTCCCCTGTACATTGATATGTGATAATATGGCTGGATATTTGATGAAGCAGGGGAAGGTTGATAAGGTTATAGTGGGAGCCGACAGGATAGCTTTAAATGGCGATACTGCCAATAAGATAGGGACATACTCTCTGGCTGTTTTAGCTAAGCACCATAAAATACCATTTTATGTGGTAGCACCACTCAATACCTTTGATCTTAATATATCAAGTGGTAATTTTATAAAGATTGAAGAGAGGGATCCTAAAGAGGTTAAAGAGATTTTTGGAGTAAAGGTTGCACCTGATAATGTAACAGTTTATAATCCATCTTTTGATATTACCGATAATGAGTTAATTACAGCATTTATAACTGAGAAAGGAGTAATAGGGAAACCTTTTGATCTCAATATAAAGAGAATTTTTTAATAAAATTGGATAAGGAGGTAGTATGACTGTAAGTTACAAAGAGTTAGGGCTTGTTAATACCAGGGAGATGTTCAAGAAAGCTATGGAAGGTAAATATGCAATACCTGCCTACAATTTTAATAACCTTGAACAGCTTCAGGCGATAATCCAGGCATGTGTCGAAACAAGATCACCTGTCATATTACAGGTATCCAAGGGGGCAAGGGAGTATGCCAACGCAACGATGTTAAGGTATATGGCTCTTGGAGCCACAAAGCTTGCCGAGGAAATGGGGTATAAGATTCCGATCGCTTTGCATCTCGACCATGGTGATAGTTTTGAGATATGTAAGTCTTGTGTGGATTATGGGTTTTCTTCTGTAATGATTGATGGCTCACATCTGTCATTTGAGGAAAATATTGCTGTAACTAAAAAAGTGGTGGAATATGCACATCAATTTGATGTTACAGTTGAAGGGGAATTGGGAGTACTTGCCGGGATAGAGGATGAGGTTTCTGCTGAAAAATCCCATTATACAGATCCTGATCAGGTTGAGGAGTTTGTTGCTCGTACTGGGGTTGATTCTCTCGCAATATCCATTGGTACTTCCCATGGTGCTTATAAATTTAAGGTTAAACCGGGAGAAGAGGTACCACCTTTGAGGTTTGATATACTTGAGGAGATAGAAAAAAGATTGCCCGGTTTCCCAATTGTTCTTCATGGAGCATCATCGGTTGTTCAGGAGTATGTTGAATTGATAAATAATTACGGTGGGAAGCTGGAAGGAGCAGTTGGAGTACCTGAGGAACAGCTTAGAAGGGCTGCAAGTAGTGCAGTTTGTAAAATAAATATAGATAGTGATGGTAGGCTTGCCTTTACTGCAAAGATTCGTGAGTTTTTAGCAAAGAATCCGTCGGAATTTGACCCAAGAAAATACTTAAAACCTGCAAGAGAGGAGTTGGTTAAGCTTTATAAACATAAGAATATCAATGTGTTAGGAAGTGCAGGGAAAGCATAATGAAAAAAAATAAAATTTTTAAAAAAAATATATTGACAAAAGGTATAATATTATGTATATTCCTCTTCCCTTGCAGAGAGGGAGATGTTTGAAAGCAGAATAGGTCAGCAGAGATAATGAGTAGAGCCTAATAAGGATATTTTCGGATGGAGAGTTTGATCCTGGCTCAG
>JAINCL010000267.1:0-1246 GCA_036574145.1 Deferribacterales bacterium
ATCCCATGGTGAAGATGATCCAATAATACCAACCCCTGATGAAACTCCTGAACCGAAAAATAGAAGAGTAGAAATAGTTATAAGATAAAGGATATATAAGGTATTATTTTTTACAAAATTTGTCTGACCTTTTGGAATATGCTATGTTATACTTAAACAAAAAATAATTTATATTTGAATCTACTACCCCCATATTTTAACTTAACATAATATATCTTATCGGACATTTGATATGGTGAAATAAGATAATTCTTTGGTTTGATTATTGCATCTTTAATATCACTATTCTCAATGCGATTTTTTGGTAAAGTAACATGATTAAGTAAATAATATTATATTTTTTCAATCAGTTATTATTATTATGTTAAACAATAACCTTACCTTTTAAATCTGTAATATTTGATATATTATTCTTTTCACAGTACGTTTTTAATTCATCGATAATTTTAATTGGTATTTCAGGATCTACAAAGTTTGCAGTTCCAACCTGTACAGCAGATGCTCCAGCAAGATAAAATTCAACAACATCTTTATAATCCATTATACCACCAATTCCGATAATAGGTATGTTTATATTTTTATATAATTCATAAACCATTCTTATTGCTACAGGTTTTATAGCTGGCCCACTTAAACCTCCTGTAACGTTAGATAGAAATGGTCTCCTTGTGTTAATATTGATTGCCATTCCAAGTAGCGTATTAATGGCGCTTATCGCGTCGGCTCCAGCCTCCTCAGCCATTTTACCAAATATTTTTATATTGGTGACATTGGGGGATAACTTCACTATTAAAGGCTTCTTTTTCATAACTTTTTTACAATTATATACGACATCATAGGTCATTTTCGGGTCTGTTCCGAATGCTATCCCACCTTCTTTAATATTTGGACATGATATATTCATCTCAAGCATATCAACATCTTCGTTATCTAAGATTTTGGCAACTTCTATATATTCCTCAAGGGTTTTACCCCAAAAATTTACAATTATTTTTGTATCATATCTTCTTAATAAAGGTAATTTCTCTTTTATAAATTTCTCTACCCCAACATTTTGTAAACCTATTGCATTTAGCATCCCAGAAGATGTTTCCATTATCCTAGGCATTGGATTCCCTTGTACAGGTTTTAAAGATATCCCCTTGACAGATATTCCCCCTAATTTATTTATATCGATAAAGTTTGCATATTCAAGTCCATAACCAAAAGTACCGCTCGCGGTAATAACAGGATTCTTAAACTCAAC
>JAINCL010000268.1:0-6178 GCA_036574145.1 Deferribacterales bacterium
CCAAAGGCTCTGCAGAAGAAGCTTTGGAAGAATTATCAAAGAAATGGGGTGAAAAATATCCTATGGTAATAAATTCCTGGATATCGAATTGGGCTGAACTTATATCCCAGCTTTCTATTGTTTTTGAAGACAGAATTGCTGGACATTTGAGATAGTTATGGTACACTGTGAATGCATTAAATTACCTGCTTACACAAAGTATGAAGCGGTCTCACTTTAAGGCCTGTTTTTCATAAAGTTACTTAGAACCTTAAAAATAACATTACCAAAATTTTCAAGTAGATAAGATTGAGCCTTTGGGTACAAAAGGTTTGTAAAATTCTCCACTGCGACAATAGTAAAATCCTCAGGGATAATAATTTCTCTGTCATTGGAAATAAATAAAGCTGTTCCATCAGGTAAATTTAAATTTAATTCCTCTTTATCTATACTAATTTTAAGGTTAAATGGTGAGCTTATAAAAATTCCATTTTTATGATGAACAGTTCTTGTTTTATTCGACACTCTAAGATTCGCCAATTCAATCTTATTAGGTGAAGTTAGTTTCAAGGCTTTTATATAATTATAAATATCATCGATCCGATAGTTTTTAGATAAATATTTCTTTAACCCAATATCAGAAGATATCTCAGCCTCCATGATCTTGAACCAATCCTTTTAAATTTATCTTTATCATACTTTCGTAGCAAGTCTCACTACCTTCAATTTTTTGTTATTTTCTAATCTGTATAAATATATATTTCTGTAGGATCAAGTATATTGACATCTGGAGCTGCATTAAAAATAAAGATCCCATTGTCATTGGCAAATTTCACAACTTCGTAGATTGTAAGCTATTTTCATAATCCTCAAATATCATACCTATTGGACCATCAGGTAGTTCTACTTTAGTTATCTCCTCAAGCCCCTTATTATTTTATGCTCATTTTTTATCACCCTAACAGAGATCTCATCAATCATAGGGATATCCCTAATGGCATTCTCCAACTTTTTGTCTATCTTATTCACAATAACCTCAATATTTTTGTATTCGTACGGATATGACAACTCCACAACGATGAATCTGTTTAACGATATCTCATCTTTTAATATCTTAGTAATTACACTCTCCTTCTCCTGCAAATGCTCCCTGCTGAGAAAAAGAACAGCATCTTCCTATAGATTAAGTAAATGATTCAACTTTTCCAACTCATTATGTAGTTCTCTGGTATCAAACTCAATCTTAAGAACTGAAATATGCCTCAAGTACCTCAAAATGGGATTCACATATATGGAACAAATTTCTATGACTTCTTTCAGGATGATCCCCAACTATAAAATAACCTTCCTCAAAATATCGAATATCTGTTTGGTCTCATCTGGCATAGAGCTTAAATCAATATTCATAAAACCTGCCTATCTTTACAACTATACCTGTTTACAACAATACATCGATGTTCTCCTTTTAACACACTATGTTCCTCATTTAACTGAAACAGATTATTACCCAGAACAAAAACGGCAAGATAAACGTTCAAAAAATCTCTACCATCAAGCTCTGAGTATCTTTTTTTCATAAAGCTAAATAGATCGATATCTTCATCAGAAGATAAAAAATCGTTGAGAATATCTATGGGATCTAAAAACTTCTTTTCAAACAGTTCATTACCAACTATTATAGGCACTTTTAATGGATCTATGACACCAAATGCTTGCAACCTCTTTTCATTAACCTTTTTCAGGAGACTTTCAAACTCGTTCTCATCAAACAGTAAACTTAGTTTTATCGAACTATAACTTCTTTCGATATCCAACATCCCATCAAGGTAAAACCATTTATCCCAGCATTTCACAACCTCAATTAAATTAGTTCTCTCCTTCATCTCCATTTTGTTTTTAAGCTCCACCAATTCCACAAAATGTTTATGAAAAGCGATCTCCTCCTTAGTATTTTTAATATACTCAGCAACAAGATTATTTAGCTCTATCATGGAACTAATGGTATCCTGAATATCTCGATTCAACCTTATCCAGGCAAATTCAAGCTTAGTTAACTGATTTTTACTGATAAAGTTATTAATATACTCCATCTTCGACTTAACAAAAACATCTTTATAAGAAAGAACTTTTATTGTTTCGTTATGTTTATTTAACTTATCTACTTTCTATTCGATACTTATTGCAGAGCCATAAACAAATTTTAAATGATACCGTATAGCTATCAAATTACTCCTAAAAGTAAAAGGTATGGGAATAATCTATAAATACCGTATCACCATAGTTACCTATCAAAGACGATTCAAAGGCTGATACAACCTTATCGGTTAAAATAATCTCCTAACTTCAAAAATCTCAACTATATTATACTCTTGAAGCAATTCAACTTCATCGTAATTTAGCTAAGTCAAAGCACTAACCATCGATATCTGTCTATTATTTGATTCAAAGAGTAGATCTATAAAATTAGAATAGCATTTCAACAATTTGATAAGTTCAACTACTTTTCTAATCTTCATCATAAAAAAACTTAATACCTATTTTCCATAAAAATCAAGGGTTAAGGCAATTAAAAAAATTATTTATATTTGAAAAAATTAATAGTCATATTATAATTATTTGTAGGAAATCTAATATCTTCATATATAGAGGGACATTATGCTAAATAAGTCAAGATTAGCATTTATAGCTATTTTCATATTAATCTTATCTGTAAATAGTCTATTCTCAGGGAAAAACGAAGCTGAAACTTTATGGGAAACTGGAGAGAAATTCTTCAATGAAGGAAGATATAAAGATGCGATCAACTACTACGAAAAATCTTTATCCAAATGTTATGGTGATACAGAATGTTTAATGAGTAATTATAACAGCATTGGGCTATCATATGAACAACTTGGAGACAATACAAAATCTCTTTTTTACTATGAAAAAACAATTGAAATAGCAAGAAAAGTAAATGATAAAGAATATTTAGGTGCAAACCTTTCAAATTCAGGCTTTATATACTATAGACAGGGTAAATACGATAAAGCATATCAATATCTTGAAGAATCACAGAGATTGCTCAGAGAGTTAAACCAAAAAGAAAATCTCGGTATTACACTTCATTATCTAGGTAAAGCAGCCAAACAACTCGGAAAATTAGATAAAGCTCTCCAGAGTTTTAATGAATCTTTAAAGATAGGAAAAGAAATAAATAATCAGGGTGCAATTGCTGGGAATCTTTTAATGATTGGTGTTGTATACCGCGATATGGGACAGTTGGATAAGGCTCTTTATTATTATGAAGAAGCTTTGAAAATTCATAGGCAAATAAATAATCCTGAAAATCTTTCTACAAATCTCAGATTAATCGGAGATAGTTATGCAGATAGATTTTTCCCCGACAAAGCAATCTCCTACTATGAAGAAGCATTAAAAATCCAAAAAAACAATAATCTAAAATTCCCATTGGCAATGACTTTAAATAGTTTGGGAACCCTCTACAATGACCTGAATCAGTTTGAAAAGGCAATTGCTACTTTTAAAGAAGCATTGACTATTTTTAAAGAACTAAATGAAGAACCTCAAATGGCTACAACATTAAACAATCTTGGAAGTGCATATTCACGAATGGGGCTTTTTACTAAGGCTATTGAAAGCTATAATGAAGCATTGAAAATTGAAAAGAGACTCAATAGACCTATCCCCCTCACATATGTTTTGAATAATCTTGGAATGCTTTATTTTAAAACCGGAAATTATGATAAAGCCATTTATTACTATAATGAGGCACTTAAGATAGACAGAAAAATTAACAATCCCCATTTTTTAGAATTGAGACTTAACAATCTCGGAGCAGTTTATCTCAGACAGAAAAGATATAGGGATGCTGAGGAGGTATTTTTAGAGAGAGCAAAACTTGAAGATAGAATTAAACCTAATATAATGCTTCATTCGGGATTGATTCAGTTGTATTTAGAAACAGGCAGATTTGATGATGCATTGAATTTAATCAAGAAAAATCCCCCCTCCTGGAGGGATAATTACAATAGAAAGTTTGAATATTATACCCAACTCGGTTTAGCACTAAAAGGAAAAGGATTACTAAAGGAATCTGCTATTCAGTTTTTGAATGCAATAAAAATTACTGAAGATTTGAGACAATCATTGGGTGAAAAAACTGGATTTTTTGGTGGTGGAGGTTATATTTATCGAACAACTCCTTATAGGGAAATCGTAAACACACTCACAGCCTTATATCATAACAATGTTCCTATACAAGAGGAATTCAAACCTTATGGCAAAGATCTTCTTGCTGCTGCGTTTTATTTTTCTGAACTCACAAAAGCAAGAACACTTGCTGAATCAATAGCAAGCACAAAAAAAGGATTTGAAGAAGCCGAAATACCTAATAGCATCAGGATAAAAGAAAAAGGTCTTTTAAATCAATTAGAAAAAATAGAAAAAGAATGGAATATTGCACTTTCAAAAGGTAAATCTGAAATACAAGGGCTTGAAGTAGAGAGAGGAAAAATTTTAAAAGAATTAGAATCGTTAATTACAATTATAAAGAAAGATTATCCAAAATATGCGGCATTGAAATATCCAAAACCTTTTAGTCCCGCAGAACTCAAACTAAACAATAACGAAGTTTTAATTGAATACAGCATTGCAGATAGAGAAACTACAGTTTTTGTTATAAAAGATAAAAAGGTATTGTATACCTATACTATAAATATTTCAAAGGATGAATTAACAAAAAAAGTGATTGATTGTTTAGAACCCTTTATTTCAAAAAAGATTACAAATTTCTCACCCAAAAAAACAAAAGAGCTTTATGATTTAATTCTCGCAAAGGCACTTAGAGATATAAACCCTAAAGATAAAATTATTATTGTACCGGATGGTATACTAGGGCTTCTACCTTTTGAAGTACTAACAGTTAATGAAGTCCCAGAACCTACCTATCTAATAGATAAATGGACCATTACCTACACCCAATCTTCCACAGCTCTTAATTTATTGAGAATATTTAAAACTCCTCCACCACAGAAGTCACTTTTTGCATTGGGAAATCCGATTTATTCTGTTGATGATCCAAGATATATTGCTTGGAAACAGGGCAAAGCTTCAACCACTGATAAATTTACACAGTATGCCTATCGCGGAGTTACTATTATTCCAAAAAAGGAAGTATATGGTGAGAATCAATGGGAGGATGTTGTTTTTCCCCCTTTACCTGAAACTGAGGATGAAGTTAAAGAGATTGCAAAATTATTTAATGTTAAGCCATCACCTCCGGATATTTTTATCGGAATATCTGCCACTGAGAGTAACTTAAAAAATAATACTCTTAAGGATTATAGGTACATCCATTTTGCAACCCATGCTGACCTGCCGGGCAAGGTTCAGGGAATAAATGAGCCCTTTATACTTCTTTCTCAGGTAGAAAACAAAGCAGGTGATGATGGTATTCTTACCATGAGTGAAGTACTTGGATTAAAACTCAATGCAGATATGGTAGTGCTTTCAGCCTGTTCTACTGGAAGGGGAGAAATGATGGAGGGGGAAGGTGTTGCTAATTTTTCAAGGGCTTTTCAGCATGCAGGTGCCAGAAGTGTCCTTGTGAGTCTCTGGGAAGTGCCCTCCTTTGAAACTGTAGAGTTTATGAAGACCTTCTATGGCTATCTCAAAGATGGAAAAAGCAGAGGAGAGGCTCTAAAACTAACCAAGCAGAAGATTAAAACAAAAAATCCAAACCCTTTTTACTGGGCGGTGTTTGTATTGTATGGAGAGGATGATACTAATGAAGAATTTTTCAAAAATCATACATACAAACTTTCTTCAATTGAGAAACCAATCAAGCTTCAAAATGGACAGTATGTTGATGAGGATATAAAAGTCACTCTTGTTAAATATATCATAAAAGAGGGTAAATCTATTCAAGATCTTAGTTTACCTGATATAGCTTTGGTTTTTTTAGTTGAAAAGGGTAATGTGAAATTCTATGAAATAACTACACTAACAAAATCAAATAACATTATCCAACAAAGTAACTCATTAACATTGAAAGATTTAATTGCTCCAAAAGAAGAAATTGTAGATATTACTTTCAAAACCGGCCATTATGACATCCTACCTTATCGTAATCGCCCATCCCTTATATCTATTTTAATTAATACATACAATGGGCCTGAAGAAATTTCATTTACTTTTG
>JAINCL010000269.1:0-2355 GCA_036574145.1 Deferribacterales bacterium
CTATTCTTGCCATTTGTAACTCCTATTTTTTTAATCCAACAGTAGTATCATATGTCTCAATATACTCAGGCTTGTCCACTTTGTGTAGTAAGCCTATAGTAAATTTACCAGCCAATTCTTCTGGAGACATATTTTTAGCTCTTTCTATATTAACTGCATTATCTTTCATCCATAGAAGCATAGAAGCAGGAGTTTTGAATTTATTTTTTCTACCAAAACCCGTTGGGCAAGCATTAATTATTTCAACAACACTCACACCTTTATGCTGGAAAGCCTCTTTCATCATCTTTTCACAGTGAGCCACATGATATGCAGTTGTTCTTGCAACAAAAGTAGCACCTGCACCAATTGCAAGATTAGTGATTTCAAAATTATTCTCAGCCATACCATAAGGTGCAGTAGTAGCCCATGCTCCCTTTGGTGTAGTAGGTGAATATTGAGCACCTGTCATACCATAAATATTGTTATTAAATACAAATACAGTCATATCTATATTTCTTCTACAAGCATGGATAAAATGGTTACCACCGATAGCGGTCATATCACCATCACCACCCATAACTATCACATTTAACTTTGGATTGGCAAGTTTTACACCTGTTGCAAATCCAATAGATCTACCATGAGTGGTATGAAGTGTATTAAAATCCACATATCCAGGTAAACGGCTGGCACAACCTATACCTGATACTATAGCAACATCATCCTTATTCCACTGCATACCATCAATTGCTCTGATGAGAGACTTTAATACTATACCATATGTACAACCTGCACACCAGATGTGAGGTAATTTCCCTTTTCTTAGATATTTAGCGTAATCGTAAGCCATTTATGCAAACCTCCTGATTTTTTCAAGGATCTCTGCTGGAAGAATAGGATCTAACATAAGACTATAGATACCATCAACTTCACAGCGACCTTTCGCCACTCTCTGTACTTCAAGAGTCATCTGACCAAGGTTCATTTCTGGAACAATAATCCCTTTTATCTTATTTTTTGAAAGGATTCTATCAAGATGCTTCTCAGGGAATGGCCAGATGGTAAGTGGTCTTACTAAACCAGCTTTAATCCCTGCATTTCTTGCTTCAACAACTGCATGTTTTGCAGATCTTGCAGACACACCGATAGCAAATACAAGTACTTCTGCGTCATCTGTCATAAACTCTTCTACTTTAACAATATCATCATAGTTTTTGTTTAATCTTTCTATGATTCTTTTTGTATTTTTGGTATGTAATACTGGGTCATTGGTTGGGAATCCATCAGAATTATGATGTAAACCTGTAACATGGTATCTATAACCAGAACCAAATGCAGCAAGTGGTACAAAATCCTTATCAAGATCAAAAGGGAGATATTCTTCAGGTTTGCAAGTTGGTTTTGGTCTTTCGATAACTTCAAGCTCACCTGGCTCAGGTATCTCAATCTGTTCCATCATCTGACCAATAATTGCATCAGTGAGAACAAATACAGGGCAACGATATTTTTCAGCAAGATTAAATGCCCTCACTGTCTCCTCAAACTGCTCCTGTACAGAAGCTGGAGTAACAGCTATAGCTGGATGATCTCCATGTGTACCCCACTTTGCAGCCATAATATCTGATTGGCTTGGTCCTGTAGGCATACCTGTAGATGGTCCACCCCTCATAACATCAACAATAACAACAGGAATTTCACAAAGCATAGCGTACCCTATGTTCTCCTGCTTCAATGATAAACCAGGACCACTTGTAGCAGTTAATGTTTTAGCACCTGCTATAGATCCACCAATTACAGCTGCCATAGCAGCAATCTCATCTTCCATCTGTATGAATCTTCCACCAACTTGTGGTAATCTTTCAGCCATCCTTTCAGCCACTTCAGTAGATGGAGTAATAGGATAACCGGCAAAAAAACGGCAACCAGCATATAAAGCACCTTCTGCTACTGCATGGTTACCCATCATGAATTCTACTTTTTTAGCCACTTAATGCCTCCTAACTTATTCTTTATCTTTCTTATAAACTATGATAGCAAAATCTGGACATCTAAGTTCACACTGCATACAAACTGTACACTTCTCCAGATCTTTTACGGCAGCTTTGAAATCTCTCATTTCAAGAGCACCCGTTGGGCATAACTCGACGCATATTTCACAGCCCTTACACCATTTCTCAATAATTTCTATCTTTTCAGCTTTAGCCATCAAAAAACTCCTTCAGAATTTATTGTGATTTTCATATATACTAATTTAGATTTAATTTCAATATAATTTTAAAAATTTTAGGAGGGTTTAAAACCCTCCATAAAATCTATTTAGCTTAAAAAGCCTAACCTCTTCATATCATTAACTAATCCTTCCACGGCCTTAAC
>JAINCL010000270.1:0-9844 GCA_036574145.1 Deferribacterales bacterium
GATCGGTATATTCTTCCCCTGCTCCGATAGACCAACCATTATCCCCTTTATACCCTTCAACCCACCAACCATCAAGTATAGAAAAATTAAGTGCACCATTAACTGCAGCTTTCATACCACTTGTTCCACTTGCCTCCATAGGTCTTCTTGGGTTATTTAACCAGACATCAACCCCTCTGACTAAATATTTAGCCACCTGTATATCATAATCTTCAACAAAAACTATCTTATCTCTAAACTGTGGTTTACGGGATATATGGTGGATCTTTTTAATGATCTCTTTACCTTCTGTATCTTTTGGGTGAGCCTTTCCAGCAATGATTATCTGAACAGGTCTATCAGGATTGTTTAAAATTTTATTTAATCTCTCCTCATCAGAGAAAAGTAGATACCCTCTCTTATATGTTGCAAATCTTCGTGCAAAACCTATTGTAAGTATTCCCGGATTTAAGATCTCATTGGATTTAATTATTTCACTATAAGAACCACCCCTTTTCCTGATGGAGTCTATTGTTCTTTTTCTAATAAACCCAACCAATCTTGTTCTGAGGATATTTTTAGCCTCCCATAGTTCCAGATCTGGTATATCATCTATATTATCCCATACAGATCTCTGATAAGGTCTTAGATACCAGCTCTCCCCCAAATACCTATTAAATAGTACTTTTACCTCATCAGCAAGCCATGTCTGTAAATGTACACCATTGGTAATATGCCCAATAGGGACAAAAGCTTCATTTATAGATGGCCATAAATTATTAAAAATCCTTCTGGAAACTTTACCGTGGAGTTTACTCACACCATTCCTAAATATACTAAGTTTTGTAGCACATACTGCCATAGAGAAAGACTCTCCCTGATTATAGATATTTACCCTACCAAGCTTCATTATCTCTTCCATTGACAAAGGTGTATGTCCATATATAGGAGCAAGATGTTTATACATTGTATTACCATCAAAGACATCAAACCCTGCTGGGACAGGTGTATGGGTAGTGAATAACGTAGTATTTTTAACCATATTTACAGCTTCGCTGAAACTTAATCCTTCCTCCTGAATATAATCTTTAACCCTTTCAAGTAGAGCAAATGCTGGATGACCTTCGTTTATATGGAAAACAGTCGGTTTGATTCCTAACCTCTTTAATGCTCTAACCCCACCTATACCAAGGAGTATCTCTTGCTTTATCCTCATTTCAGGCTCGCCATCGTAAAGCTTACCTGTAATATTACGATTTTCTGGTATATTCTCATCTATATCTGTATCGAGCATTACTAGCCTTGAATAGCCAAGATGAACTAACCATACTTTAGCCTTTATTATAGAATTATAGCTTGGGATATCGATTATTACAGGTTCACCATTCTCATCTTTTGCTTCAACAACAGGCATCTTGTAAAACTCGTTATATGGGTATGACTCCAGTTGCCAACCATCAGAGTTTAAGTATTGATGAAAATACCCATTTCTATAAAGTAACCCAACAGCCATAAATGGTATCCCCAAATCACTTGCTGACTTAAAATGATCTCCAGACAGAATACCAAGACCACCAGCATAAGATTGAATGGACTCATGTAAACCATACTCAGCTGAAAAATATGCTACCTGCATATTACTGTGTTTATAATAGTCCATAACCGTCTCAAACCATTTAGGTGTCTTTAGATACTCCAGATAACTACTCCAAACTGTATCAAGTCTTGATAAAAACACCTGATCCTTTTCTAATCTTTTGATATCCTGTTCTGACAGGGATAGTAGTATCTCTATCGGGTTATGATTTGTTTCTCTCCAGAGGTCTGGATTAATCATATTAAACAGATCTTTTGCCTCATTATTATAAACCCACCAAAGGTTATAAGCAAGAGATTCCAATGATTTTAGACGCTCTGGAAAATTTATTTTAACAAAAAATTCTCTTTTTTTCATAATGCCTCCATCTATTTTTTATAATTATAAATGAATAAATACAAATTTCAAGTTAGATTTAGATAAATGTTAATATAGGGAAAAATTTTTATTGCAAATTTTTAATATTTTATTTAAGTTATTAAAGATTATAATAAAAAAAGGAGAAAAGAATGGCTGAAAAAAAATTGCCTTTTACTAAAGAGCAGATAGAAAAGATAATAGAACAGTACCCCACCCCTTTCCACATTTACGATGAAAAAGGTATCAGAGAGAACGCAAGAAGACTTATCAAAACATTTTCATGGAATAAGGGATTTAAAGAATTCTTTGCTGTCAAAGCTTGCCCAAATCCATATATTATGAAAATTCTAAAAGAGGAGGGATTTGGTGCTGATTGCAGTTCATTACCAGAATTGGTATTATCTGAAAAAGTGGGAATAGTAGGTGAAAATATAATGTTCACTTCCAACGAAACCCCTGCACATGAATATAAAAAAGCTATGGAACTTGGAGCAATTATAAATTTAGATGATATTACACATATCAAATATTTAGAAGATAATCTGGGTAAATTACCTGAACTGCTCTGTTTCCGTTACAATCCTGGTCCCCTGAGGGAAGGTAACGCCATTATAGGTAAACCTGAAGAAGCCAAATACGGGTTTACAAGGGAACAACTATTTGAAGGTTATAAAACAATAAAAGAGAAAGGGGTAAAACGCTTTGGACTTCACACAATGGTCGCTTCAAATGAGCTAAATCCAGATTATTTTATTGAAACTGTACGGATGCTACTGGAACTTGTACTGGAAATAAATAAAGAATTAGGAATAAAATTTGAATTTATCAATATGGGTGGTGGCATCGGAATACCATATAGACCAGAGCAAAAACCTGTGGATTTAGAATATGTATCTAATGGTATAAAAGATCTTTTTGAAAAAATGCTAACTGGTAGTGGAATGGAAGATATTAAATTATATATGGAAAATGGCAGGATGATTACAGGACCTTATGGTTATCTGGTTACCAAAGCTATACACCAGAAAAATATTTATAAAAAGTATATAGGTGTAGATGCATGTATGGCAAATCTTATGAGACCGGGAATGTACGGTGCATACCATCATATAACAGTGCTTGGTAAGGAAAACGCTCCATTGGAGATGACTTACGATGTAGTCGGTTCACTATGTGAAAATAATGATAAATTTGCAATTGATAGACAGTTACCTAAGATAGATATTGGAGATATAATCGTTATCCATGATACAGGTGCCCACGGATATGCAATGGGATTTAATTATAATGGTAAACTAAGATCTGCCGAATTATTACTAAAAGAGGATGGCTCTGTCGAGTTAATTAGAAGAGCTGAAACAATTGACGACTATTTTGCTACATTAGATTTTTCAAGGCTTTAATAAAGGGGAGAATTCCTCCCCTCATCTTCTTACTATATGAAAAATTTTACTATAGCAATATTGGCAGGAGGGATGTCCAGAAGATTTGGTCAAGATAAAGCTTTCGCAGAAATACATGGCAATACATTTATTTCCCATATAATTAAAAAAGCTCAAAGGTTGACAGACTCCATATTGGTTATTAGTAAAGATAAAAATAAGTTTGCTGACTTTAAAAATATAAACAATATTGAAGATAGCTTATCTACCCAGACTCCGCTTGTGGGTATTCTAACTGCAATGCAAAACTCCACATATAATACAATATTCATCTGGTCTGTGGATGCTCCCTTGGTGAAAACAGAAATTATTAACACAATAATAGATAACGCAGGACATTACGATGCTGTTGTCCCTTTGATTGATGAAAAGATCCACCCATTAATAGCATGTTACAAAAAATCTTTAGTTACAACCCTCGAGAATTACCTTTTAGAAGGAAATTTAAAAGTGACAGAGTTCCTCTCAAAAATAGATGTTAAATACCTCACTAAAGAGTATTTTCTCCCTTTTGATGACCACCTACTCTCATTTTCCAACTTCAATACCCCTCAAGAACTAAATGCTATTAGAACAATTATAATATAAATAAATCTAAAATCACTTCTTCATTTTTCTAAATAACCATGGTTCAATCGGTTTTTTATCCACCCACAACCCTACTTTATTTATCCTTGCCATCTCCATAGCCTCGTAATACTCTTTCTCATTACAATATCTTGTATAGACCCATGCCATACCTTTTTTTACCTGCTCTAAATTTATATTTATACTGTTAAATAAAATAGTACCAACAAGTCTACCATACCTATCCTTATCCTTCACAATAACATCAACATCTTTGCCAAATATCATATCAGACAAAGATTGTTTAGATCTTTGTCCAAAATCCTGTTTTTTTTCTGGAGCATCTATACAGTGCACCCTAATCCTCACCTGCTCTTTATTTTTCAATAAGATTGTTACTGTATCACCATCTGCAACACTAATTACCTTACCACTAATAATATCAGCATAAAGATTTACGACTAATAGTAATAAAAAAATAGCCACCGAAATAATCTTATTCATTAAAAAATACCCCTTTATATCTCTCTTCTACAAACCTCTTTAAAAGATCCAGATGCTTACCTTCATTATAAGCATACAATATATTATCAACCAAACTCTCACAATCTGATATCTTTACATGCCTAACAACATACCTTGCTTTTAAAATATTTGTTGGGCTCATACTCAAATTTTTAAACCCGATCCCCAATAATACTGGTATATAAATAGGATCACCAGCCATTTCACCACAAACAGTCACGCCAACATTTTTCTTCTTAGATACTTCAAAAACATTTTTCAAAAGATATAACACTGCAGGATTTACAGGATCAAACAGTTCAGCCACATACTCATTGTTTCTATCAACTCCCAGTGTATACTGGGTAAGATCGTTTGTTCCAACACTAAAAAAATCTACATAGTCCGCCAACATTTCTGCATTTATTGCTGCTGCCGGTATTTCAATCATAATCCCTGTTTTAACTTCACCATATTTAACCCCCTCATGATTTAACTCCCCTCTTACCTCATTTAATATTTCATTTATTCGTTTTATTTCATGAATGGAGCTAACCATCGGAAACATTATCGATACTTTACCATAATAGGCAGCTCTGAGTATCGCCCTAAGCTGTTTTTTAAAAAAATCTTTAAATCTCAGAGAATATCGTATTGCACGCAACCCTAAAGCAGGGTTTACCTCCTCTGGATGGGGAAGTAGAGAAGTTAACTTTTCACCACCTAAATCGAATGTTCTTATAACAACCTCTTTACCATTTAGTTTATCCACAGCTTCTTTTAAAATATTGAACTGCTCCTCTTCAGAAACATCACCTTTTGTAAGATAAATAAATTCGGTCCTATACAAACCTATACCCTGAGATAGATCTATATAATTAACCATTAACTCTTCATTAATCTCAATATTTAAAAACATATTTATATTATAACCATCTAAAGTAGTTACTTCACTTTCTCCACTATCATTTTTTAACTCACTTATATAGAAATTATACCTCTCTTTGATACTAGAATATTTAGTTAGATACACATCATCTGGGTTAACAATTACCAGCCCTTCAAAAGCATTAATAATTATAGTATCACCAGTTTCAACATTTTTGGATATATCACTTAGTCCAACCACTGCCGGCATACTAACAGCCCTTGCAATTATCGATGTATGGGTCACACGGCTTCCCATATCTGTGGCAAAACCAGCTATATTGTAATGTAAAAGTTGAACAAGCATTGAAGGGGAAATATCTTTAGCAATTATTATGGAGCCACTCTCTATATTATGGAAATCTATATTTTCACCACCCATAAAAAGCATAAGTTTATCTGTTATATGCTCAATATCATGTTTCCTTTCTCTTAAATACTCATCATTGGAAGCCTCGAAAGAAGCAATAATGTTTTTTGCCACTTTATTTAATGCATATTCCGCAGTATAAGAGTTATTCTTTATATGATTTATGGTCTCATCCACAAGCATACTATCTTTCAAGAAAAGGAGATAAATATCGAAAATAAATGAATAATCACTGTCCAGAGAATTTTTCGATAATTCTTTTGTATAATTTATATAAGATTCTGTTTTTTCTATTGCATTTCTAAACTTTGCAATCTCCTCATCAATACTATTTCCTTTTATATATTTTCTATAAATTTTAGGTTTATTCTGTTCATATACAAATGCTTTGCCAATAACTATACCTTCAGAGGCTCCAGAGCCTTTATAAACCTTCATCGATCTTCACCAAAAAGGTTATCAACAAGATTTTTGAGATCTTCAAGAGCTAATAGTGCATCTTCACCAACAGATTTAATTGTAATAACGCTACCTTTTGGTGCTGCAAGCATCATTACACCCATTATACTTTTACCATTGGCAGACAATCCGTTTTTAAAAACAGTAATATCTGCCTTATATTTCGATGCTGTTTTAACGAAAAGTGCAGCCGCCCTTGCATGTAAACCAAGCTCATTTTTTATAACCACATCGATACTACCTTGTTCCATTACAACCCTCCTAAAAAAAGTATGAGTGCGAGGGAGATTATTCCTATGATGAAAAATATCGTAGCATTCAATAATTTTGCAAACACTATACCAGCAAATAACATCAAACTCCCCAGTGAATAATGCCAATAACTATAAAAATTATTTATCCCTGCAAGCATTAATAATAAGATACCCAATAAAAATACTGAAGCAATATCCAACCATTGACCCCATTCATTTATCCTCAGCATATTAAACCACCCTATTATATTTTTACCATACTTAAAACCTATATCATAACCTTTATACAAAAAAAGAAAATATAACACATTGTATAATATTAGATAAGTAAGCAAACCTATTACAGGTGAATATAGCCCCAACAATGCGGCCACTAAAAAACAGAATACTCTATAACTATGATAAAACAGACTATCACCAACGGCAGCAAAAGCAGAAGAATAAACCCTTTTCCAATAATCTGGACCTTCTGCAGACGGCAACTCCTTTATCCAGATACCAACTATGAAGTTTATAAAAGCTGGATTAGTATTAAAATACTCCCTCTCCTTTGTAAGTTGTGAATCTGATATATCAATATTTTCAGATTTTGCAACAGATTTTACTAACCATTGAAACCCAGAGCCCTGCATATTTTCCACATTAGTGTTACCTGTATAAAATAAAGCTCTTAACAATCTTAAAATTTTTTTCATACAATTAACCAACCTAAAAATAACCCTATTAAAAACAATATATATTTATAAGAAGATTTAACAACAAGCAATCTAAGTACATAGCCCGACAATAAAATCGTGAGAAATACTGAATAAAATTTAAAGTTTCCTCCCCAGTGTACATGATTTTGAAAATAGCTTACTATCTCAACACCGATAAAAAAACCCAATGGGTATAAAATAATACCCCTAACAATCCCCATCAATGAACCAATTAATATTATCTTTGAAGAGGTAAGTTTTGTTCTTTTTAAAAAGAATTTATTCAGATCCCTTACAAAAACTTCCGTGTATCCAACTGGATACATAATTATTAAAAATATTAATAAAATCAATAAAAACATAAATGTATCTGTAATATATCCTAAACCCACAAGTAAAGATAATACGTATGCCAGAAAAGTATCTTCCCTGGTCAATCTTGTACCAACCTGCACATCTATAATACCATAAAATTCTATTAATAAACCAACATAAAATGTATAAGTAAGATTCGATGTCAATAACCCAACTATAATTGAAATAACAAAAGGTCTTGACAATAACATATGCAGTGCAAGAAACCGATCAAGAGAAGCAATTCCACCTAACAAAATTAATGGTATCGTCATACCTTTTCTTCCAATAACTTTATGAAATTCATTATCTCTATCGAAGTTTCCCAGGGCAACTTTCTTACAGTTATGGGATATCTTTCCCTAAGATAACATAGCTCCTTTATCTCGTTCAAATCTAAAAAAACTGTATCAGATATCTGATATTTATGTTCCCTATTCGCAACACAACCAATGTTAAGATCTATATCCTCTTTTATCAATGGTTCAACTTTTATCAGATCTTCTACACTCTCAAATAATACAAGAAAATCGGAAACCTTACTACTAGGGAAAAATTTTAGAAATTCATCGACAGAAAATATTTTAATATCCACACCTTTAGGAACAATACTTTTATATATCATAGTCTGAATAGGGTCTTTAAAAACTCTATCATTAACAATAAAAACATTTTTTATCTTATAATACTTAATCCACCCCTCTATTACCTGTCCATGAATTAATCTATCATCAACTCTAAAAATTTTCTTCATAACAACTCCAAGACCTTTAACCCCTCATCACATCTCCTGCAATAATAATACTATTTTTGGCAGTTTCTGCAGCAATCTTACATAACTCCAATGGAGTTTCAACAGATCTTCTATCTGATAATATCTTTATGACCATCGGTAAATTAGCACCTGTTATCACCTCTACATTTTCATTAACCAAATAAGCCATTGCCACATTGGATGGGCTTCCACCAAACATATCAGTTAATATCACCAAACCAGAATCTTTATATTTTTCAACAAGATTATCAAGTCGCTCAGCAAGGTCAGAAAGGGTTGTTCCACTATGGACAGACAATACCTCGACAGCATCCTGTTTACCAATAATCATCTCAGCAGTTTTTAATAATTCAAGCCCCAAACTTCCATGAGTAAGAAATACTATAGCAATCATACTTAGCCTCTCTCTATATCTCTATGTTTCACAAATACTCTATTTTCATGTTTTTTAATCAGATAATCAGCAATAAATTTCGCAATTGCAACAGATCTATGTTTCCCACCTGTACAACCAATGGAAATTGTAAAAAATTTTTTCCCTTCTTTAACATAGTTAGGTATCAAAAATGTGAGCATAGATTTTAGTTTCTTTAAGAAAATAATACTTCTTTCATCTGAAAAAACATAGTTATAGACTTCATCATCCATACCTGTTAGATTTCTCAATTTATCCACAAAAAATGGATTTTTCAAAAACCTTACATCCAACACCATGTCTGAATCCTGAGGTATCCCATATTTAAACCCAAATGACTGAATAGTAATTACCATCTCCTCTTCACCACGTTCTTTAAATCTATCCTCAATCAACTTTCTTAACTCATGTACATTTAGATTGCTTGTATCTATAATTAAGTCAGCAAAATCTTTAATTTCTGCCAACTGTTTCTTTTCCTTATTAATAGACTCAACAATATCATCACCCAAGGGATGCTTACGCCTTGTCTCTTTGTACCTTTTTATTAAAGTTTCTTCCGATGCATCCAAAAATATTACATCAGCACAATATTTAGATTTTAATAATTTTATAGTATCTATAACCCTTGCTATATCTTTACTCCTTGAATCGATTACAAGTGCTATTTTCTGAACCTCAGAGTTGAAATCGAAAGCCACCTGTATAAATTTTTCCACAAGTTGCAAAGGCATATTATCAACAGTATAATAACCTAAATCTTCTAAAGCCTTAGAAGCGGTAGATTTACCAGCACCTGAATACCCGGTAAGTATAACCAATTCAGCCTTATTCAACTACTCAACCCCTTTATTTATCATAATCCTATTTATCTCATGAATACGATTCTCTTCCATCTTTTTCGTCAATTTATCTTGAAACTCCTTGGCGGCATCATACCCCATAAGCTTTAAGAGATGATTCCTTGCAGCAGCCTCTATAATTACAGCCATATTTCTACCCGGAGAAACCGGTAAAATCAGTAGTGGTAATTTTATCCCCATTATCTCATAGGTTTGACTATCAAGCCCTGTCCTATCATAAAACTCATCATTATTCCAATCAACAAAATTCACAACAATCTCTATCCTCTTTCTGAGCCTT
>JAINCL010000271.1:0-4218 GCA_036574145.1 Deferribacterales bacterium
TATGGAGTAGTTGGGAGGTTACCACCATAAATAGAAGAGCATCCAGTGGCATTTGCAATTATAGCTCTATCACCGAAAAGTTGGCAAAGTAGTTTAATATATGGAGTTTCTCCACAACCAGCACAAGCACCAGAAAATTCAAACATATGTGGAGCAAGTTGACTACCTTTTAAAGTAGTTTTATCATATTTTTTATAATCAAGTTCAGGTATTTTCAAGAAGAAGTCGAAATTGGTCCTTTCCTGATCTCTAAGAGGTAGTTGAGGAACCATATTAATAGCCTTTTTAGATGGATCAGTTTTGCTTTTAGCTGGACAATTTACTACACAGGCTCCACAACCGGTACAGTCTTCAACTGCAACCTGAATTGTACATTTCATCCCTGCAAACTCTTTTCCCCTTGCATCTGCAGATTTAAAATTAGCTGGAGCGTTTTTGAGAACTTCAGGATCATAAATCTTCATCCTTATGGTAGCATGAGGGCAAACGAAAGAGCATATACCACACTGGATACAAACTTCAGGATCCCATTCTGGGACTGTTATTGCAATATTTCTCTTTTCATATTTACTTGTACCTGTAGGAAATACACCATCTGCTGGTAGCCATGAAACTGGAACATCATCACCTTCAAAAGCAACCATTTTACTAATTGCATTTTTAACTATCTCTGGAGCTTCAGGATTAGTAATATATTTATGCATTCTTATATTGCTTGTGGCAGTTGATGGATATTTAACTTCATACAGTTCATTAATTCCAGCATCAACAGCTTTTATATTCATCTCTACAACTTTATCACCATATCTTCCATATGTTTTCTTTATAGCTGTCTTAATTGCCTCCACGGCTTTTTCGAAAGGTATAATATTAGAAATTTTGAAGAATGCAGTTTGAAGAATAGTATTGGTTCTACTTCCAAGCCCTATCTCTTCAGCTATTTTATCGGCATTTATAACATAAAATTTAGCCTGTTTATCGATAATCTCTTGCTGAACCTCCACAGGAAGCTTATCCCATACCTCATCTGGTCCAAATGGGCTATTTAACAAGAATACCCCACCCTTCTTCAAAGGTTTGAGAATATCATATAATTCAAGGAATGTAAACTTATGACAACCTATAAAATCAGCTCTTTGAATTAGGTATGAGCTTCTAATATCTTTTTTACCAAATCTTACGTGGGAAATTGTCATAGAGCCAGACTTCTTTGAATCATATACAAAGTATGCTTGAACTTTATTATCTGTGAGATCACCAATAATCTTAGCAGAGTTTTTATTTGCACCAACTGTACCATCAGCACCCAATCCATAAAACATTCCATTGAAAACATCATCCTGTGGAACAAGCCAATTTTTGTCATATTTGAGACTTTTAAATGTTACATCATCCTCTATCCCTACGGTAAATCCGTTAATAGGTTCAGAAGCATCCAAATTATCAAAAACAGCTTTGACCATAGCAGGTGTGAAATCTTTTGAACCAAGCCCATACCTACCACCAACGATTAATGGGTATTTCGGATAGGTAATCATCTTCTTCTGCATAGCTTCGCCGATGGCAGTTCTAACGTCAAGATACATAGGTTCACCTAAAGAGCCAGGCTCTTTGGTTCTATCAAGAACTGCTATTTTAAGAGCTGTTTTGGGAAGAGCTTTAATAAAAGCTTCAAGTGGGAAAGGTCTATATAATCTAACTATAACTACACCAACCTTATCTCCAAGGGAATTCATATATTCCACTGTCTCTTTTGCAACTTCTGCACCTGAACCCATTATAATAATTACCTTCTCAGCTTCAGGATGACCGAAATATTCCACCAGATCATATCTCCTACCTGTAAGCTCGAAAAATTTATCCATATATTTTTTGGTTATAGCTGGTACAGCCTCATAATATTTATTACAAGCTTCTCTATTTTGAAAGAATACATCAGGGTTTTGTGCAGTTCCTTTTATAGTAGGTGTTTCAGGTTTTAATGCTCTTCTCCTATGCTCTGCAACAAAATCATCATTGATCATCTTCTTCATAACATCAAAATCTATCATTTCAACTGTTCTAATCTCATGGGATGTTCTAAATCCATCAAAGAAATGAAGGTATGGTACTTTTGCCTCAAGTGTAGAAGCCTGAGCTATCAAAGCCATATCCATAGCTTCTTGAGGGTTGTTGGAACATAGCATTGCCCAACCTGTCTGTCTACATGCCATAACATCAGAATGATCACCAAAAATCGATAATGCATGAGTTGCAACCGCTCTTGCACTCACATGAAAAACAGTTGGCATTAATTCTCCAGCAATTTTAAACATATTTGGGATCATTAATAATAAACCCTGGGATGCTGTAAAAGTTGTAGTTAAAGCACCGGCTGAAAGGGATCCATGTACTGTACCTGCGGCACCACCTTCAGATTGCATTTCAACAACCTTAGGTACTGTTCCCCAAATATTTTTCTCACCTTTAGCACTCTTTTCATCTGCAATCTCACCCATAACTGATGATGGAGTAATGGGGTAGATTGCAATAACTTCATTTGTAGCATGGGCTACATAAGCTGCTGCGGTATTACCATCGATATTATCAAATCTCTTTGCCATAATGCCTCCTTTGTTAATTTTTTATTTTATAATATTATAATTCATAAGTCAATTAAAATTCACATTTTCAGCAATAAAAATACCAAAGAGAAAAATAGCTATAAAGTATGATAAAAGGACTATTAATGATGATTTTATGATACTTACTCGGTAAATTTTCACAAAAAAGTAAATAGATAATAGGAGATACCAACATACCATAGTTATGTTAAAATATAATAGAAAATGTTTACTTAAAATAAAAGTAATAGGTGAGAAAATAGATATCGCCTCAAAAGCTATAAAAACTCTTAAAAAAGATCTAAATGGCAGAGAATTATTAGGTTTTAGCAAATATAAAAAAAATATATAAAATATAGTTACCACTATTCCACTCGATAGGGAATTAAGATCGTAACCAAAACGGCCATCCAAGTTTCTATAAGGGATAAGGAGCATAAGCAAAAATATAGTTATTAAATTATAAGTCAGCCTAAAATCTAAAATAAGTTTATATAATGCTTTTTCTGAAAAAAATATCAGCTTTAAACATAATATAAATGTATCAAATAATGTTGGTATTGGAAAGGTGTCACCATTTTTTGTTACCGTTTGCCCAGTCATCCCTAATATTATACCACCATTCATAATATTTTGTAGATTCAATGGAAATCAATATTTTTTTTGAAAGATCAGTAATGAGTCTTCTCTTTGAAGAATCTATCCAATTTTGAGCTTGTTCGTTTCCTTTATCCTTTTCCTCTTTGAGAAAAAGTATAAGTTCCAGTGTATCAGCATCTTTTGCTATCTGTGATTCTAATGTTTCAAGAGAAGCATATTCTTGTATTATTTTTTCAATTTCATCTTTAAAAGGTAAATTTTTTAGGATATCATTTAAAGCCTTATCATCATCAGATTTTACATATAGTTGTTGAAAATAGTTTAAATCACCAGTCCTTGTCTCTTCAATATCATGGAATAGACACATTAGTAAAACTTTTTCTGTATCAGCATTGAGTATTTTAGACATTGTATATCCAATTACGATAGTTCTAAATATATGTGAAGCAACATTTTGTTTACCAGATCCCAAAAACTTATTTCCGGATCTAATAGTATGATTTAAGATACCAACTTCAAAGAAAAAATTTACAATACTACTTAACTCATTCATTTCTAAGATCTATAACCCTTTTAGCTTTACCTTCAAACCTCTCAATACTTTTAGGTTCGACAAATTTTATTTTAGGTTTAATTCCCAACACATTAAACATTTTTTCGGTAACCATTTCAAGAACCTCTTTCTGCTTTTTCATCTCATCGAAAAAAAGCTTTTCCGTC
Source organism: Deferribacterales bacterium (assembly GCA_036574145.1). Classification (GTDB taxonomy): domain Bacteria; phylum Chrysiogenota; class Deferribacteres; order Deferribacterales; family Calditerrivibrionaceae; genus Calditerrivibrio. Next base: position 3,924 of record JAINCL010000271.1, read on the forward strand.
ATCTCAATATCTATTTCCAGCATATCTAATCTACCTTTTTTCTTAATAAATACCATATAATGAGGTGTAGTTTCATCAAATTGTTTAAGCACTTCTTCAATTTGTGATGGAAATATATTGACACCATTGACTATTATCATATCATCTGTTCTTCCAGAAGGTTTCTCCATTTTAATCAATGTTCTTCCACAAGGGCAGTTATCTCTATACAATCTTGTAATATCCCTTGTTCTGTATCTGATTAGCGGCATAGCTTCTCTTGTAAGGGTAGTAATTACAAGCTCACCCTTTTCAC
>JAINCL010000272.1:0-3970 GCA_036574145.1 Deferribacterales bacterium
GTGGTAGTGCATATGAAGCATATTATCATCAGCCTATAGTAGGTGATAACTTCTTTGCTACACTTGGTGTATTATACACAGATTATAAATACACTGGAAGTGGTAGCCCTATGGGAGAACCAAAGAAGATCGAAGATGTAATCCCATATAATGTAATGATGCCAGTGGTGGATAAGGTTACAAACTGGTATGTTAAGTTGACATACAAATACTAAGATGGTTCGGGGGCGTAAGCCCCCATTTTTTTTGGAGATGTTTGTGGATCATTTTGATCTTAGAGGTCATATCGGTAGAAGGAGATGATAATAGTGAGGAGAAACCTTTTTCAAGATGTTAATTGAGGATTGGGTGAGCTATTTTGATAACTAAAGAGGAGTTTAAGAATAAAGTTATAGCCACACTGGATGAAGATGGGAACCTATTTTTGGGTAGTAGAGGTTGATTTTATTTCAATAGTATAATTACAGTGGAAGTTTTATCATAAGATTCCATCCCTGTCTTATCTGGCTTAAGGAATATATCTTCACTTATTAGAGTGTATTTATAGTTTATTATTATTTTTTCAACCTGTTTTGGAAACTCTAAGGTTAGCTGTTTGGAGTTAAGATTTTTTATGTTCCCAACGGAAAGAAATTTACCATATTTTCCTATGTCATCTGTGATGTCAAATACCAGATTGGAAATAAAAAGATTTGAAATGTTCTTCATATTTAAGTCAACTACCTTCTGCTGGTTAGATTCTTTTATATTGTAGAAAAATATAAGATCATCGGTTTTTTGGCTGTATTGATAATCGATTTTTAATCTCTTTGTGGTTTTATAATTAAATGATGTGGAGCACCCATAAATGATACTAAGGAAAACGATTAAGAAAACAGCAATCTTTTTCATAGTTTTAAAAGTTCCTTCTCATTTTTTATTAAATCTAAAAAGTTTAAATCCAGATCTGATAGTTCCGATTCTTCGATACCTAATTGTTCTAAAACAGATTTAAAACCTTCATCATTCCATGTAGAGATTGTATAACCATGCTCTTTAACTTTGTTATTTGCAATAAATATTATCTGTGCCAGAGCTGAAAATTTACTTTTCTCAGGGTTATGGTGATACATAATCACATTGCTGTAAAGCTCAGGTAAACCCCATTCATTTAATAATAGACTACCGATCTCACAATGATCAAAACCCAAAAACTCCCTTTCCACATACAAAACATTTACTGTTTCACCAAAAATAATCTCTTTTACAGTATGATACTTTTCCAGATATATTGATAATATAGTCTGACCTAAGTCGTGTAAAAGACCTAAAATAAATGCCTCTTCAGAATATTTCCTATTGTATTTTAAAGCAAAAAGCTTGGCATATATTGCAGTGGCTACAGAATGTTCCCATAATTTTTGTTCAAACACACCAATTTTATTAGACTCAAACAACCCTTTTGTGGATAGTGCAATTACTAAATTTTTTAGATTGGTTACACCTATAAGTGAGATTGCCTGAGTAAGATTATTTATAGGTACACGTGAGCCAAACAATGGGGAGTTGGCTAATTTTAATATAGATGCTGTTATACTCACATCCTTTGTAATAATACTAACAAGCTCTGCAAAGCTGTAATCCTCTTTATCAAGAATACCCAATACCTCCATTGCCACTTGAGGCATGGGGGGTAATTCTTTTATATCACCGAGAAGATCTTTTAACTTACTATTCGTTGTCATCGCTGTAACTGCTTTTAGACTCTTTTACAGATTTTATCTCCAATTCAAGATCTTCGATCTTATGATTTATTTTGATGATATCATCATAGTCTGCAACTATTTGTGGATCATCAAGCAGACCATCTTCCACCATTTTAAAAGCCCTTTTCCCCATAGCTTTATACCTTTCATCTTTCCTCTTTCTCAATGATGAAATCTCAAGCTTTAGCTTACTGATACGGCTAAATTTTGCCAATTCCTCTTTACCTTTTTCGATTTTGGTTCTCAACCAATCCATACTTTTTTCTTTGTCAAACATATTTTCCTCCTACTAATTATCTTTGTGTTAAAAAATATATAGCAATAAGCATTATAATGTTTGCTATAAATGATACTATAAAAAGATAAAACCAATTTCTTTTTTTAGCAACTGTTTTTTGTGATATCTCCTTAAAAAATGGGATAAATTCACCAAATTCAGAATCTTTAATTCTGATCCATGGCACCCCTTGATATGTTATAAAATCTACCGAAAGGAATTTACCTTTACAGATACCATCCTTTATGGCGTTGTAATTAAGATCAGATATTTTTAGTCCATTCAGAAGCTTAATATCGTAATGTTCCGATTTCAGATTAAGGTCGTATGATTCACCACAATTCTGGCAGGTGAAAATCTTTGCATCGGTTTCGATGTCGGCGTTACACTTTTTACATATCATCTTCATAATCAATACCCCACCTTCTAAAGAGATCATGCTCTATGCCTATTATATCAAAAATTTTCCCAATTACAAATAAAATTATTTGTTCAATATTTTTCGGTTTGTGATAAAAAGCAGGAGATGCAGGTAATATCTTCGCTCCGGCACGATTTAATTTTAATAGATTTTCAAGGTGTATCTGATTTAAAGGAGTTTCCCTAAAAACGATTATTAAATCTCTACCCTCTTTCAGTGCAACATCAGATACCCTCTCAATAAGATTAGAACTTACACCGGAAGCAGTCCTCCCGACATACCCCATTGAAGCTGGACATATGATATATTTATCTATCTTAAATGATCCACTGGAAGGTGAAGCTGCAAAGTCACGGTAATCGTAGATAAAGGTTTTAGAACCATCAAGGTTTAAATCATCTATAAAGTTTTCGATTTTCAAATCTGTTTCAAGATTAATATTTTTCAAAGCGTCGGGGGTGATGGAGATATGTAGCTCGACATTACCTAATTTATTCAATTCCTCTATAAGTTTTAAGCCGTATAATGAACCGCTTGCCCCAGTCATTCCAACGAATATTTTCAATCTAAGCTCCCAAATATATATCTAACAGTGTGAATATAAATATCACAATACTAATGTAAGCATTAATATTAAAAAAAGCAATATCCAGTTTTTTTAGATCTACATTTCTAATTATGTAATGCTCATAGATCATGAATACCCCTGAACCTAAAATACCGATTGTATAAAATAAACCCATCGGTTGCAAATAACCAACTGATAAAAAAAGTAAAAAGGCTATGATATGAAATACCCTTGCTGTGTAAAGTGAGCCCCTCACCCCCAAAAATCTCGGTATTGAGTATAAACCCTTTCTCTTATCAAATTCGATATCCTGAATGGCATAGATAATATCGAAACCTGCCACCCAAAACATGACACCAAAACCTAAAATAACTATCGGAATATCCACTCTACCAACTACAGCCACATAGGCTCCTATCGGGGCAAGTCCAAGTGCTATTCCAAGAACAATATGACATAATGAGGTAAAGCGTTTGGTATAAGAGTAAAGGATAAAAATCAGTAAAGGTATAGGGGACAGTATGAAGGTGAGTCTATTCAAAGAGTATGCTGCATACTCATACAGTATAAAGGAAACTATAATATAGACCATTGCCTCTTTCCTACTGACTTTACCAGCGGGGATCTCTCTATTTGCAGTCCTTGGATTTTCTCTATCGATTTCAGCATCTATCAATCTATTTAGCCCCATTGCTCCACTTCTTGCCCCCACCATTGCCACTGTTACCCAAAAAATAGTCCAAATATCAGGTAAACCTTTTGCTGCTATAAATGCTCCAGTAAAAGCAAAAGGTAGAGCGAATAGTGAGTGTTCAAATTTTATCATCCTAAGAAAATTTTTTAATCGTTGCACATTCCTACCTTACCCATTTATTATATCGATTATCGCATCAGCAAACATCTCTGAATCATTTAAACTATCCATCCTACTAATATTAACCCCTTTGGCTTTGGCATAT
>JAINCL010000273.1:0-8278 GCA_036574145.1 Deferribacterales bacterium
CAACCGCATTTAATAATACAGGGGTTACATTTTTCCCAAGATTAAAAGATATTTCATCAATCTCCCTTAATACATCAACATTATTTATACCAACATATAATTTTTTATCTTCTAGTTTCAATGGTACTATGCGATAACGCTTTAAAATTTCATAATTAAACTCTTTTTGAAGATACACTGGGATTACAACCTCTCTTATGTTAACATATTGTAACCCATACTGTTCAGCAACGATTTTCAATAATCGATCTTCTGTTAAATAACCATTTTTTACAACAAGATCCCCTAACTTTTCTTTTGTAACTTTCTGTTTCTCTAGAAGTTGGTCTAATTCAGCTTTAGTCAAGATATTCCTTTCGATTAAAATTTCACCCAACTTTTTCATCGCGTCCTCGAAATATTCATTATTATATATTATAATATAAAATAATAAATTATCAAATAAACTTTAAATATTTTAATCGTTATATCTTTTTAATATATCATTATACGAATCGATTCTCCTATCCCTAAAAAATGGCCATATCCTTCTAACAGATTCTATTCTACCCAAATCTAATTCAACAACAAAATTCTCTTCCTCATTATTACTAGCCATAACAAGAATCTCCCCCTGTGGACCTGCCACAAAACTGTTCCCCCAAAACTGAATACCACCTGTCACCCTTGTAGGATCAGCTTCGTAACCAACTCTATTTACGGCGACAACAAATAATCCGTTGGCTACAGCATGCCCACGTTGAGATATAACCCACGCTTCAAGTTGCCTCTTTTTCTCATCATCATTATCTTTCGGATCCCAACCTATTGCTGTGGGGTATACCAATATTTCCGCTCCTGAGAGAGCCATAAGCCTGGCAGCTTCTGGATACCATTGATCCCAACAAACCAGAACACCTATTTTCCCTAAAGATGTTTCAATAGGTTTAAAACCCAAATCTCCAGGAGTAAAATAAAACTTTTCATAAAAATTAGGATCATCTGGTATATGCATTTTCCTATATTTACCCGCAATCTCCCCATCCTTCTCAAAAACCACCGCTGTGTTGTGATAAATCCCTTTTGCTCTCTTCTCAAAAAGAGAAGTAACCAATACTATATTACAGTTTTTAGCTATATTAGAATAGAAATCTGTAGAAGGTCCAGGTATCGTTTCAGATAAATCGAAATAGTTGGTATCTTCATGTTGACAAAAATAGAGTGTATTGTGTAACTCCTGTAATACAACAAGTTCACACCCTTTTGATGATAAATATTCTATATTCCTTTTAAGTTTATTCATATTTAAGTTTATATCTTGAGAATTGGACTGTTGCACCAAACCTACTCTAATAATCCTTTTCATAAAACCCCCTTAGGATACTGCATCGTTACACAATGAAGTGAACCATGCTGTCTAATAAGAACAGAGCAATCTATGGGTATTATCTCTCTCGAAGAGAAAATAGATTTAAATATCTCAATAGCTTCCCCATCTTTATTAGAATTATAAGTAGGAACTAAAACAGCTCCATTTATTATAAGAAAATTGGCATAAGTGGCAGGCAATCGCTCACCATTATAGTAAATAGGTTCTGGTAACGGCAACGGAACAAGATTATAATTTTCACCGTTTAGGTTTTTAAAACTCTTTAGCTCATCCTCCATAATAGCCAACTCCTCATGATGAGGATCATCTGCATCATAACATTTTATATAACAGATAGTCCCCTCATCACAAAAACGTGCAAGGGTATCTATATGACTATCGGTATCGTCCCCAATTAGAAATCCATGTTCCAACCATAATATATTTTCAATCCCCAACGTTTCTTTCAAGTAATTTTCCACATCCACACGACTTAAACCCTCATTCCTATTTTTTGACATCAAACAGTAGGATGTGACCATCAAACTACCATTCCCATCAGACTCAATGCTACCACCTTCAAGTACAAACCGCAGATGATTTTCCAGAATAACATTTTTTGAAAATACTGCTTTATTGAACATCTCTCTGGTAATCTGATTATCTAAATTTGCAGGGAATTTAAGTCCCCAACCATTAAATTGGAAATTAAGGATAATAGGTCTATCCTCTTGGAAAACGGTAATTCCGCCGTGATCCCTTGCCCATGTATCATTATTCGGTATCTCCAGATATATTATATTATTTAAATTGAGATCTATGGTAAGCTGTTTAACCCTATCAATATCTCTAGAAACAATAATCAGTTTTTCTCTTTCCGAAATAGCTTTGGCTATATTATAAAAACATTCATCTGCTTCACTAAGATAATTACTCCAGTCTGTATCTTTATGAGGCCATGTTAACTGCACACAAGCTTGCTCAAACCATTCTGCAGGGAAAATTCTTTTACTATTCATAAGATATATATACTAATAAAGAATAATCAAAGTCAACAGAAATTATCCAGAATAAATAAAATACTAAAAAAGGGTGGCTTAAACCACCCTTTTATCATTTAGCAATCGAAATATAACATAAATTCCATTGGGTGAGGTTTCATATTGACAGCTGCAACCTCGTTCTGTCTCTTATATGATATCCATGTAGATATCACATCTTCTGTAAACACATCACCTTTGAGTAAGAATTCATGATCCTTTTCAAGAGCATTAAGAGCTTCTTCAAGTGAACCAGGCATTTTTGGTATATTTGAAAGCTCAATAGGATCAAGATCATACAGGTTTTTATCCATAGGCTCACCTGGATCTATCTTATTTTCAATACCATCAAGTCCAGCCATCATCATTGCTGTAAATGCAAGATATGGATTACAAGATGGATCAGGGAATCTCACTTCGATCCTCTTAGATTTAGGTGAAGCTGAATACATAGGTATTCTTATTGATGCACTTCTATTCCTTGACGAATATGCAAGGTTAACCGGTGCTTCATAACCAGGCACTAATCTTTTGTAGGAATTTGTAATAGGGTTAGTAAATGCAGCAAGAGCTTTGGCATGCTTAATAATACCACCGATATAATAAAGGGCAAGCTCACTCAAACCAGCATAGTCATCACCAGCAAAAAGAGGTTTACCATCTTTCCACAACGATTGATGGCAATGGAGACCACTACCATTATCACCAAACATAGGTTTTGGCATAAAAGTCACCACTTTATTAAAAGATTTTGCCACATTTTTTATTGCATATTTGTAAAACATCAGGTTATCAGCCTGCTCAACCAATGGAGCAAACTTTATATCTATCTCAACCTGACCAGCAGTAGCAACCTCATGGTGATGTGCTTCCACTTCTATACCAAATTTCATGAGAGCAAGAGCCATCTCAGCTCTTATATCCATCATTGTATCATGTGGTGGAACAGGGAAATACCCTTCTTTATGTCTAATTTTATATCCTAAATTAGGCATCTCATCTCTACCAGTATTCCAAACCCCTTCTATTGAATCAAAAGAATAGAAAGACTCATTTGGATTGCAGGCATATCTAACATCATCAAATATAAAAAACTCTGGTTCTGGTCCAAAATAAACAGTGTCAGCTATCCCTGTACTTTTAAGATAGTTTACACCTTTAATAGCGATATTCCTTGGATCCCTTGAATACGGCTCTTTTGTAATGGGGTCAACAATCTTACAAAGCATTATTAAAGTTGGCACCTGTGTAAATGGATCAAGCTTTGCAGTTGTAGCATCTGGAATTATAAGCATATCGCTATTATTTATTGCCTGCCATCCTCTAATACTTGAACCATCAAACCCCAACCCATCTTCAAAAGTATCCTCATCAAACATCGATACAGGATATGAACAATGTTGCCATGTTCCAAAAAAATCCACAAATCTAAGGTCGACAAATTTTACATTTTGTTCCTCGATTAATTTTAAAACCTCTTTTGGTGTCATATTTCCTCCAACTCTTATATTATTAGCACTTTTAAAGTGCATTTTCTCCTGTTTCACCAGTTCTAATTCTAACAACAGTTTCAACATTAGTTACAAAGATCTTACCATCTCCTATTCTACCTGTTCTTGCAGCTTCCGATATTACTCTTATAGCATCCTCAACTAATTCATCAGGCAATACAACCTCAATTTTTATCTTTGGTATGAAATCGATCACATACTCAGCGCCTCTGTATAGCTCAGTGTGCCCCTTCTGTCTTCCAAATCCCTTCACTTCAGTAATGGTAATCCCCTGAATACCTATCTCTGTAAGCTTCTCTTTAACTTCGTCAATTTTAAAAGGCTTGATAATAGCCTCTACCTTTTTCATTCTTCCTCCTTCGCTTATTATTTCATAACAAATTTTATGCCAAAAGATTTATGCCATACAATATAGATTTTATAATAAAATATATCTCCCATTGATTAATTTTTATTCAATTTCATCTGAATAATGTCTAATCTTTCATCAATATATTTACATTCGTCTTTTTTTAATTCACATACCCTTTTTTTAAGGATTAGATCCTCTTTCAAAAAGTATGTCCATCCGTTGAATCTATCTATATCCAGGGTAAAATTTATAATCTTATCTGCATCAACAGCTATCTTTTTCTCTATTAATTTTTGAACAAATATCCTGCCAAGTCTGCTTCTTGAGAAATCATCCAGTTCTTTGCTTTTCAATTGTTTTAACAATTCATCCACTGACTTAAATTCAGTGCTTTGAATCTTTAAACTCCTTGGCAATTGATCATATTTAAAAGCACCTCCAACCAAAAAATCTATGGAATTGATCTCATTTTGACAATACCCCATGAGTGCATACCTTTTTGCAAAATCCAGCGACTTATTATCATTTTCTATTAAGAACTTAGATATATATAAAGCAGATAAATTGCATATATCATCCGACCTCTGGAACTGGTCAACTGCTTTTAAAAAATTTGTTTTGGCAAGCTTAAATTCACCTGTTGCGTAATACTTTTTATAATTTTCAAAATACCTATCACCAGACAAAAAAGTTTCAGACATCTTTTTGGATGAGCAGGAAAAGATCAATAAAAAGATCAATAAAGATAAAGATATAACTAAAATATTCCTCATGGAATCTTTATACTCCCTTCAGATTTTTTACCAGCACTAAAAGGCCATCTCTGTTCTAAATTAATGAGCAATCTATTTGTTGAATTCAAGATCTCATCTGCCTCTTTTTTAATCTGTGTTAAGTTATCTGATGTTTCTGCTATATTCTTGCTTATCCTTTCGGTATTTTGCAATATAGGTTGAAGTTCATTGACCCTTTTATTGACATCTTTAATGAGTTCATTAGATTTTTTCACAAGTTGGTTTACCTCTTTTATAGTCTCTTCTGTCTGCTCAACCCTCCCATCAACTTTATCCATGATTGTTGATACCTTATTGGAAATCTCTTCCAAATTCCTCTGTAAAATAACCACATTATCGGTTATCTTAGCAACTTTATCATTTAATTCATCTGTTCTTAATAATTTTCCTAAACTCCCTCTTTTATATGTAAGATCATCACCGACATTCCCTAATCCCTTCATAAGCTTTGCAAAATCACCATTATGATCAGTAAAATTATCGGTAATGGTTTTTATATTTGCCACTATACCTTTCAAATCCTCAAGAACAGGCTTAGCTTGCTCTATTAACTCATCCATACCTCGACTTCTTATAAGTATAAAATGATCTTCATCTTTAATAACCCTACCTTTCCCTCCAGAAAAAACTATACCAGCAGAACCCAAAATATTCTTCGACTCCAATTTACACTCAGAATCGACCTTTATCCATTTAATATAATCGTCAGGGATCTTCGCAACCATCTTAACTCTTCCATCATCTTCAAGGCTTAAATCCTGAATTCTTGAGATTTGAAAACCTGAAAAATATACAGGCATACCATTATTAAGCCCATCCCCGCTGGTTGAATAGATATAGACCTTTACTTTCTTGGTAAATATATTTTTGTTAACAGCAATAAGCCCTATTACAATTAAAATAGCAACCACAGCTGACAAAATAAATATACCAACTTTAATCTCTATCCCTTTAAAGCGTGGATCAGCCATTCATCAAACCCCATAATATTAAGTTTATCTATATCGTTATACTCATTATAAAATTTATTATAATCTATAATGAGATAATTTTCATCACAATTTTTTAGAAATCTCTTAAAATCTTCGAATTTTTCCGGAGCAATAAATTTCATAGGTGTCATAAAAACGATATTTTTAACCTCAACTATTTTACAAGATATATATTTCACAAGCATCTGTTCAAATTCATCAAGGTCATCTCTTCTTTTATGAACTTTATCTGCCAATCCAAAACCTTCAAGATATCTTAAAGCCTCTTCAATATAATCTTTTAATCTAGCATTTTTATGATAAGAGGCTGGTAAAACGATATTTTCAATTACCGAAAGATTCGATATAAGGGGCAACTCTTTTGCGATTATATAAATTTGCAACGATGCACTATTTACTTCCAATAACTTTGCTATTAAACCATCCTCCTGTTCTTTACAATCGATTAAATGTATGCATCTCATATTAATAATCCTGTAATCTCTACAAAAATTAGTCCATAAAAAAGTCTCATCATCCCTTTAAGTAGTGATATAGGGACGTCGGTGGAATATTTACTAACTGTAGTCATGGAGGTAAAAATCGGTGTAGTAGTTATAACAAATCCAAAAAACAGTGTCTTGTAAATAAAACAGGCTATATCATCCAAACTTAACTCATTAATAACCATCTTTACAACATAATCCATGGTCATATTCAATTTAAAACTCAATATAAAATATCCGACCATTATCGATACAAAAGCAAAAAACACAGATAGAGAGAATATACAAACAACACCAGAAAAAACTCTTGGAAGGAATAGGTAATTATACTCATTTATGCCGATGGAATTGAGAGTTTTAATCTCATTATTCAGTTTCATGGTGGCAATCTCAGTCCCTATGGCAGTGGAACTTCTAAAAGACAATAGCAACGTAGTAATAAGCGGCGCAAACTCCCTAATAATTACAAGTACAAGCACCTTTCCAATATGTTCATAGGCACCTATTGAAAATAAAAACTTTCCAAACAGCCCTACCAAACCTATACCAACAATTGTAGCAATAAATAGATGAATCTTTATAATCTGAACACCAGTGAAATAAATCTGCCTTAGTGTAACAAGAAACACAGCAGGATTAAATAACTTAAATGTCAAAAACTGAGAGACTATAATTAGACAAAAATATATATACTCTTTAAAATCTTTAAAGCTATTTACATAAAATCTACCTAAATTATATAAATAATTTATCATCAGCTTCGATAATCAGCATTTATTTTAACATAATCGTAACTAAAATCTGATGTCATAACTTTAAAACTCTCTCCCCCTACTTTTAAATCTATTTTTATAGTATATTCCCGTTCCAGCATGATCTTATGAACCTCTTTTTCCAGCGCAGGATCGACCAAAACAGAATTTTCCACATATTTTAGATTATTAAAATAGATATCAATCCTTTCAGGGTCGATATCTATTAAAGAAGCCCCCACAGAAGCCATAAGCCGTCCCCAGTTTGGGTCTGCTCCGAAAAACATCGTTTTTACAAGAGGTGAATTGGCAATTTTAAAAGCACAAACTTTAGCATCTTCAAAACTCTTCGCATTTGTAATCTCTATATGAACCAACTTCGTAGCCCCTTCACCATCCATCACAATCTTTTTGGCAAGGGTATCACAAACAATCCTCACAGCCTCTGAAAACTGAGCAATTGCCGATTCAGATTCTATCTTTATACCACTTAGCCCATTTGCAAAAATAAAACAGCTATCATTGGTACTCATATCACCATCAACAGTAATGGCATTAAAAGTTGTATCTACTGCAACTGATAAAGCTCTTTGTAAAACATCCTTTTCCACCATAGCATCGGTAGTAATAAAAGCCAGCATCGTAGCCATAGATGGAGCAATCATACCGGCACCCTTAGCAGCACCACCAACCACATAAACACCATTAGCAGTTTCCACAAGTACAGCAACCTTTTTAGGAACGGTGTCTGTGGTCATGATCGCCTTTGTAAAAAGCTCATCCTCGTCATCGATAGAGTCTATCAACTCTTCATCTTTTGCTAAAAACCTCTCAACTGGCAAGTTTACTCCGATTACACCTGTAGAGGACATCAGTAGAGATTTAGGTTGTAAATTTAATCTCTTCTCAAAATGTGATACAATTGTCCAATAATCATCAACCCCTCTCTGACCCGTGCAGGCATTGGCATTACCACTATTTACAATGATCCCCATAAACTTATC
>JAINCL010000034.1:0-2749 GCA_036574145.1 Deferribacterales bacterium
CATCCCTTAGCCATCTCAATAGCCACTTCAGCACTTACCGCTCCATATTGATTAATGGTATCAGGGTTAACACCAAGCATTGAAATCTTCACATCGTTTGAATACGCAATAATCGACCCTAAAAAAACTTTTGAAGATCCGGAGACATCGGTAATCTTTTTTGACAGTAACCCACCGGTACAACTCTCAGCAAAAGATATCGTCAATCTCCTATCTTTTAACATATTCACCAACACAACCTCTAAACTTTCATCACCTTTACCTATATAATACCTTTTCAACTTCTCCACAATTTTTGCTGAAAAATATTCAAAACTTTCCTGTGATAAACTTTTTAACCTAACAATTATCTCTCCCTTAGACACATTTATAATAGTCTCCACATCTTCAGGTATACCTATATCTCTTATTACTTCGTCAACATCCGATTCTGGCAACCCAGAAAACCTAAAATCATCCATATATACAGTTGGGAGATTAAATCTTGTCCTTATAAACGGTAAAACATAATCCTCAAACATCGGTTTCATCTCGTAAGGGATACCAGGTAAAGAAATCGAATATGAATTATTCTTTTCCACTATAAATCCCATAGCAGTCCCATAATTATTTGGTAACAGTTCGCACTTTTCAGGAAGGTATGCTTGCCTTTTATGGGATTCTTTTATCTGTACACCTCTTTTTTTAAGTAACCCCTCTATATGAAGGTATGCTGTTTCATTAAATACAGTGTTCATCCCAGCAGCCTTTGATACAGCTTCCGCTGTCAAATCATCAAATGTTGGTCCCAACCCACCTGTGGTTATAATAATATTGTAATCATCAAAGGCCCCCTTTATTACATCTACTATAAAATCAAGTTGATCAGGTAACGGTCTGATGAGCTTAACATCTACACCTGCTTCACTTAACCTTTTGGCTATATATGACGAGTTTGTATCAACAATGCTCCCCAAGAAAATCTCTGTCCCTATGGCAAAAATAGCAGCAGTTACAGACATTTTATAATGCCCAGAGTATTATTAAATAAGCCACATAAGCATAAACTGCCGCTACAAGGTCATCAAGCATAATACCTAATCCACCATTAAACCTTTCTGCAAGGTTGGTTGGGTATATCTTAAAGATATCGAAAAACCTAAACAAACCGAATAATATCGGTAGTTTGATGATCATACTAAAAGTACCCAGTGGAGCAAAAAATATAAGGAGGTAAAATGCTGCAATCTCATCTATAACCACCTCTTTAGGATCCGGTTCATCAGAGATTGATGCATAGTGATCCGCCGCAAAATATCCCACAACCAAAAGAAGTAACCCAAAGAGAAACACAAAAAAACTACTAAAAAATAGATTTATAATGAAATATAGTGGAATAGCCACAAGTGTTCCGATTGTACCTGGAGCAACATTTGAAAATCCTGTAAAAAATCCTGTTGCGATTACAGTAAAAATTTTGTCTTTATCCATATAGACCTCCTTATTAACTTAACATCTTTATTATTTTTTTTAGATTCACCAAACCCTCGTAGTAAGCCTTCCCAACGATGCAACCATACACATTTTTTCTGGATAATTCTAAGATATCTTCTTCACCTTTTAACCCTCCTGAAGCAATAACAGGAAAAGGGGAAATTTCCGATAACTTCACAGTTGCATCTACATTAATCCCAGACAACATACCATCCCTCGATATATCGGTATAAATTACTGAGTTTACACTAAAGCCTTTGTATTCATTTATTACATCTATAGCTTTTTTGTCACTTTTTTCATACCAACCATCGGTGGCAACAAACCCATCTTTAGCATCTATTCCTAAGATAACTCTACCTGGATATTTTTCAATGATCTCTTTTGCAACCCCAACATTTTTTATTACTATAGTACCAAGGGTAATATAATCTACTCCAAGATTTACATATCTTCCCGCTTTCTCCAAATCCCTTATACCACCACCAACATCTACAGATAATTTTGTAGATGATACAATCTTTTCTATGGTTGTAAAATTTACCAATGCACCATCCTTTGCACCGTTTAGATCGACTATATGCAATCTTTTAACACCCATATCTTCGAACGATTTTGCAACAGCCACAGGGTCATCGGAATAAACTTTAAATTTTTCCATATCACCCTTTTCAAGTCTAACCACTTTACCATTTAATAGATCGATAGCAGGTATAATTAACATCTCCACTCCGCAAAATTTTTAAGAAACTTTAAACCGTTTTTTTGACTTTTTTCTGGATGAAACTGTACAGCAGCGATATTATCCCTTACAACCATAGCTGAAAATCTTTCTATATACTCAGTTTCAAGAACAGTATCTTCAATTACAGGGGCATAATATGAATGTACAAAATAGAAAAAGTCACCATCTTTTAACCCATCAAGCAATGGATCTGATTTTAAAATTTTCACATTATTCCACCCCATATGAGGCACTTTATTCAAGCCATCGTCAGGAAATCTATTTACATCACCTTTAAAATAACCTAAACCTGCCTGTTCACCAAATTCAAAGCTTCGTGTAAACAGAAGCTGCACCCCTACACATATCCCCAAAAAAGGTCTCCCTTTATCGATAAACTCTTTTATAAATTCAACCAAACCACCATACATCAACCCTTTCATACAATCTCCAAAAGCTCCTACACCTGGCAGTATAACTCTATCGGCATTAATAATATCTTCTGGCAGATTGGATATTTTGGCATCAAATCCTAAACTTTTAAGAGCGTTG
>JAINCL010000274.1:0-1308 GCA_036574145.1 Deferribacterales bacterium
ATATTGGTTATATCCCTCTTTAACTCCTTCAAAATAATCTAAAATCTTCTCTTTATCCTCTGGAATAACATCAAAATCTACAGCAAAGTATATTGGTGTGTTAGAAGGTTGGCCTATTTTTTTAGCATACTTAAAAGCATTGTAACCATCCTCTTTGCCTCGATTATATGAAAAATATCTAGCATAGTTAGCACTTTCTTGCCAAATTGAAACAATATATATGCCTGCATTAGAAATCCTTTGTGCCTCTTCTTTTGTTATTGCCTTCCAACTGTTTTTACCGGCATAATACCGACCTATGAAGGAGATTTTTTCTCTCTTAAGGCAATCTAAAGCTTTTGAGACCTTCACACTGGTATCAATACCTTTTAAATCCGGTTGGCATTTCCATGTTTCTGTTCTTTCGTTGTTTCCTTCATTGCTTTCGCTTACATAATTCCAGGCATCTGCCTTAACTTTTATAGTGTCAGATGTTCCACTACAGGTGTATGTGCAGGAGAATGATTCTGTTCTTGATTCTCCTGGTGCTAATGATGCAACATCATCATAGCATTTATAACTTCCGTCAATATAAAGTGCAGAATAACTGCTCCCTGCTGTTCCACTGCCTTGGTTCTTGATTGTATAATATATTCTGTTGCCACTTTCCCATATATTGGTGATAATTAAATCTGGTAGAGTTACTGTAAAGCTCTTTGTTACGGGTGTGCTTGTTTGCCCACCAGAAGATGCCTCAACTCTTATTATATAAGTTCCACTATTCCAATCATTAGGTATTTGCCAATATATTACATAATTATAAGTATTACTACCACCATATTGGTTGCAGTTATCATACCCTTGAGTTACTTTAAGATTAATATAATGCTCATTACAATTATAATCAGTATAACTTCCAATGTAAACTGGCAAAGAACAAGATAAAGAATTTCCATCCGTTATGCTAAAATCTACGCCATCTAATGTACAATATCCATATTGATCTACTACGGTGATACTAAACTTAATTTCTACAACCTCTCCTGGATTATAATTTTGCTTATCGGTTGTTATTTGAGATACAGAAACACCCTCTGATGTAATTGGTGGGATAGTTAACATGAGTAAAATCAATGTTGTAAATATTAGAGCAAAAATTGCATTTCCATTTTTTTCATTCCCAAATTCTTTACCCTTTTTTAAATTTGTATCCATTTTTACTTTTTTAAATTTTTTATAAATTCTCATGATACTGGCTCTTTTTTAATTCTAACACTGGGCGAAATTTCAAAATTTTTAGTATCTTCACAGATTCAAAAGAGCCAATTT
>JAINCL010000275.1:0-1179 GCA_036574145.1 Deferribacterales bacterium
AAGGAGGTGTAAGAAAAGACGTCTGAAGATTAACCGCTACCAACATTGTAAACCATAAAGTATCAAATCCAAGTTTTTCCACTACAGGCAAGAATATGGGCATTGCTAACAGTAAAATTCCAAGCCAGTCTACAAACATCCCTAAAATGAAAATTATAAACATCATCATAAAGAGAATTATCCACCTATTTTCACTGATTGCAAACAATAGTTTTGTAAAGGTTTCTCCACCACCTAAGCCCATGAAGACAGATGTGTATAGGTTAGCTCCAACAAAGATAAGCATAACCATACAGGTAATTCGTATAGTTGCAACTCCTGCGTCAATCATCAATCTAAAATTAAATCGTTTATTTGCAATTGCCAGAATGATGGCACCAAGACATCCGAGACCTGCTGCTTCTGTTGGAGTTGCCAATCCGAAAGCGATTGTACCCAGAGCAGCAAAAATTAGAAATAATGTAGGTAACATCGATTTTAAAGTTAATTTTATCTTATCTTTCAAGGTATGGGTTCTCTCCTCTTTAGGTATTGTAGGACCTACTTCAGGCTTAATGAGAGCATATACAAATACATATATTAGATAGAGTCCTGAGAGTAAAAATCCAGGTAGAAACGCAGCCAGAAATAATTTTCCAACTGAAATACCAACTAATCCTCCCATCACCACAAGCATAATTGAAGGTGGGATAAGAATTCCAAGGGTACCACCAGCGGTGACTACACCGGACACTAGCTTCTTATCATACCCTTTTTTTATCATGGAGGGTGCTGCTAATAACCCCATCGATACAACAGATGCACCAACTATACCTGTAGTTGCTGCAAATAGGGTGGCAACAACTATTGTTGCTAAAGCTAACCCACCTCTAACAGGCCCAAAAACTATATACATGGCCTCAAATAGCTCATCTGCTACGCCAGATTTTTCAAGAAATTGTGCCATCATTATAAATAAAGGGATGGCCACTAATACATAATTTTCCATTAATCCATAGGTTTTACTTGCAATTATGAAGTTTATCCCACTAATATCACCACCATAACCAAGGTATCCGAAAATTAAACCTAATCCACCAAGTGTGGTTGCAAGGGGATGACCTAAAAAAACTGCAAATAAAAGAACAACAAACATCAAAATAGCGATGATATCTGGTGACATATTATTCTCCTCCCCTT
>JAINCL010000276.1:0-2205 GCA_036574145.1 Deferribacterales bacterium
AACTTGCCGAATCCCATTATAAAATGGGATTGGCTTACCTAAATTCGGAAACCGATTACCTGGCTCTTGCCGAATTTGAAAAAGCCCTTATGATCAATGACAAAGATGATAGAGTGTACTTTGCCATTGCTATCTTTTATTTGAAGAAAAATCGTCTCTTAGATGCTGAAAGATATGCAAAAAAAGCAATCGAGCTAAACAGTGATAATCCCTATTATCAAAATCTTTTAGCAACAATTTTTGCATATAACAATAATAAGTTAGATGCGGCTATTAGTATATGGGAAAAAATAGCTGATAACCCAAAATATTCTTCACCCGAAATTATATACTTCAACATTGCTCAAGCTTATCTCCAGAAAAAAAGTTACTCCGATGCAGAATTTTATCTTAAAAAAGCAATTTCTGCTAATCCAAGGGTGGCTGTCCCCTATATGACCTTAGTCGATTTATACCTGTTAAACAATAATATCGACGATGCCATAGCCACATTAAATAACCTCATGGCTATCAACCCTATATATCTGCCTGCCAAATTAAAAGCTGCCCAACTTAATATTAAAAAAGGTAAATATGACACAGCACTTAATCTACTTAAAGAGATAATTACCTATGAACCAAATTCCAAAGAAGCAAAAGAAGCTATAGATATGATAAAGGAAATAGGTCTTAAATGAGTAGATTTGGAGAGATTCTCAGAACTAAAAGGGAAGAGCTTGGTTTAACCATCCAAGATGTTAGTAAAGCCCTTAGAATATCCCAGAGGTATATCTCAGCCCTTGAAAATGGTAGATTTAAAGAGCTACCATCCTATTTCCATTGTTATGGTTTTGCTAAAAATTATATAAACTATTTGAAATTAAATGAAAAAGAGATACTGGATATATTCAAATCGGAATATAAAAGATCTATCTTTGAACCAGAATTAGATATAGAAGAACAACAGGTATATCAAGAGGTAAACAAAGATACCAACAGGGAAAGTATTAAAAAAAGGTCTCTTATTTATGCCGGGTTATCTCTTCTCTTTATAGTTTTAGCTATTATTTTCATCTATTCATTTAATAAATATCAAAATAATACAGATAATGTTGCTGTTACAAAACCTTTAATTGATAACAGTGATAATGCAGTATCAAATATTATAGATAATACCGCCGACAATAATGTTTCAAAGAACAACAATATGGATAATAGAGCAATTTCAACAATTATAAATGATAACAATGCTACCCCTGACAATAAAGCTCATCAGCAGTCAGCTAATAAAAAAGTTTTACTATCCTTCTACAATACCTGTTGGATTAACATTAGAATAGACAATAAAACAGAGCTTGACTTTATCGCTAAACCCGGTTTTACAAAAGAATTTATTTTCGAGAATTTTTTTATTATTGATATAGGTGATGCTTCAGCAATAGCTATAAAATATAATAGTCAAACTATTAGTGGACTTGGAAAACCACGTCAATCGATAAAAAATCTCTATTTTACTCTTGAAGGTGAAAAATTAGTTTACACAAAAAAATAATTTTAATATTTTATTAAATCACTCTTGCAATTTAAAAATAAATGTGTATCTTAATAAGACAAAATAGGTATAATTTTGGAGATTTAAAAATGATATATTTAGATAATGTGGCAGGTACCAAACCTGATCAAAGGGTTGTGGAAAAAATGATCCCCTTCCTTACTGAAAAATATGGCAATCCCAGCGCACATTTTTATCCATTGGGACGGGAAGCTTTTGAAGCTATTACTGAAGCGAGAAAGCACGTTGCCAACCTTATAAATGCTCAAGAAGATGAAATAATATTTACATCTTGCGGAACAGAGTCTAATAATTTAGCAATTAAAGGTGTGGCTGACAGCTATAAATATCAGGGTAAAAATGAGATAATCATATCTGAAATAGAACATTTTTCCATACAAAACAGTTGTGCCAAACTTGGTAACAAAGGTTACAAAACGATAAAATTGAAAGTGGATAATAATGGTAAAATTAACCTTGATGAACTCAAAAATGCGATAAATAAAAATACACTAATAGTTTCCATTATGCATGCAAATCCAGAAATAGGGGTTATACAGGATATCGAATCGATAGGTAAATTGTGTAAAGAATATGGCGTACTATTTCATGTTGATGCTGTTGCTTCAACAGGTCATGTTGAGGTTGATGTTAATAGATTTAATTGTGACCTT
>JAINCL010000277.1:0-7492 GCA_036574145.1 Deferribacterales bacterium
AGCAGGGATATTAGCAGCTCCAACCCTTTTATTCAGCATAGCATCTATAGACTGATTATAATCAAGAAACTCTAACCTAAAATCTTTATCTGGATCATATCCAAGAGCCTTCAGTATAACTCTTCCAGAACCTTCGGTACCACTTCCTCTTTTACCGATAGAGAAAGGCTTACCCTTTAGATTAGCAAGATCACTCATATTACCTGTTTTTACATATTCCTTCAATATAGGGAAATGCTCAACATTCTGCCATAACATTGTAATTGCCCTGAAATCTTTTTCAGGCTTTCCAGCATACAAACCCTCACCATTGTAAGCCTCAAGAGCAAACAATGACTGCAACAAAGCAAGGTCAGCTTCCTTCTTCTTCATCATAGAGATATTTTCGCCAGAACCTGCTGAGTTGATAGCTGTGGCCTGAATACCGTGCTTTGCCTTAAGCTTGATACTGATCAACGTTCCAATTGCAACACCCACAGGATAATATGTACCACCGGGAGTTGCTGTTGCGATAATTAAGTTCTTATCATCGGAGTGACCTGGTGATTATACAAAAATAATCACCAAAGATAACATTAACATCAATAACTTCTTCATCTTAAACCTCCCTTTTAAGTCTAATTATAATTATAATTTATCGTTAAAACTTGTCAATAAAAATATCATAATTTACCATTCCCAAACAAACAATAAATATATTATTTTCTTATAACTATTTACTAACTAACTCCAATCAACACTAATTACATCCAAATTAAACCACCATCTCAAAACTACCCAATTTCTCCATAGAGATCCTTTTTATATCTAATTCTGAATAATCCTTAAGATCAAGTTTCCTCCATTTAACCCTGATACCTTCACTAAAAATACCATTTTTAAGCTCTTCAGATATATCAGTAACCGTTTGAACCACACAATCGATAATACCTGCATTTTCCCTGACATGTATTAATGTTTCTCCTAAAACTGAAAATTTACCCTTAATTGTAACAGCACTGATACCTTTTTTATGTATAAATAGCTCCAGATCATCTATATCCTCATCCAATGTTTCTATAGGCAGATAACCACTCAATTCTGTCAATATCAACATAATCTGTAATTTATTTATATTATTCTCCACCACTTGATCACCATTTTTGATAGCCAAAAACTTCATATCATTATCTATAGATTCACTATTAGCCAACTTATTCTCAAAAAATATTCCACTATCCCTTATTATTTTCTTTAACTTTTCTGGTGAAATAGACTTTATATCCAACAATAACCCACTCTTGCTAAATATCTTAGCCATCTCTTTTGGATTAAACTCTACAATATCCTTCTTCAGTTGCAACTTTTCTCCACCTTTATCCACCAAATCGATCTCATCTTTTACAACTTTGAGTTCTATATTGGGATCAGTTTTTACAACTTCAACAATTAGTTTCCCAAACTGAGGAGGTGATTGAAAAAGTGCAGTAAAACTTTTACCTTTTAGATTTATTAAATAAAAACCATCTGTTAGAGATTTTACTACATTTATAGTTACCTTCTCCCCTTCTTTCAGTTGAAGAAGATCACCCTCTAAGTTAAACTTTAATAAATCTTTTACATTTATCTCATTTATCATCTGCCATGTTTTAAAACAAGATTAACTTCGGTAACAGATATCCCCAATCTTTTAGCAATATCTGTTGGGGTAGCACCGTTTCTGCTAAGATAAACAACCTTCTCCTTCAAACTCATCCCAGATAAATTAATTTCATTAATATTATTACTGAAATTAATATCTACCCTATCTTCCACCTCTTTATTAATAATATTCTGTTGATAGTTAACATCTATGCTTTCCAATCTTTTTAGTTTACTATCCACAAGTGCCACAAGATCTTCAAGTAACGATTCTTTCTCCTTTACAGAATTTTCAATCCTCTCAGATACCCTTTCAGACTCAATAACGAGATCTTTAAGTGTTTCAGTAATAAGTTTGACATCTTCATAAGAGACATTTGCCATTTTTTTATTTATACTCTTAAGCTTTATAATAATATACATCAAGATAAACATCACCATAAGGTTTAGCAGAAATAGTATTATCAGAAAGGGGGTTGGGTTCATAATTGCTTAGCTTCCCTCAGTAATTCTCTATCTTTATCAAATACATACTTTACAATATTTTCTCTTATCTCATTATCAATCTCTTCAAAGACTGTTCCACAAATAACCCCTTTTTTCGTTTCATGGCGGCTTACAACCCTCGAAATACTTGCAAATTTAATTTTAACCGAACCATCATCAATAATACCATCCACAAAAATCAAGTTATCCACATTAAAATTTTTATCCGTACTGAAGAAACTAAACCCACCACCACTTATATCTACACATTTAACCGCAGTAAAATCTGAATACACAGCCTTCTGCTCTTTTAAAATCTCAAGTATCTCATCTATCTTATTATCAAGTTCAAAAAGATACCACAAAACATACTGCATCTGAGGGATCTCTTTGCTTATTACACTCTTTATTTTGTATGAAAGGGAATTTTTAATAGATTCATTAATCCTCTTGACATGTTGATACCACTCTGTAGGATCTCCTTCAATCCTTTTTATTTTAAAATACCCACTATAATCTATTCTATAATGGGATCTATCTGTTTTAGTAGGTAACTCCCTTATTACAAGAAGTTCCATCGTTTTGCCATCATACCTAATCGGCTTAACCTCAAAAACTTTGTTTTGACCACCCTCAAAAAAATTTATTTGAGACATTATCGCTTCTTTAAATGGTAGTGAGGTAGATAGCTTAACATTTAAAAGCAAAGGGTCCCTTGACAAAAGATTGCCATAAGTTCGAACAACATTATCATCAAATATTATCTTTAATTTAACAGTAGTACCCATAATTACCCCTTAAGGTCTATAATCTTCCCATCATCTTCTTCAGGTATAATAAAACCTTTTTTATTTTTTTTATCTTTGTTTTTATTTTTAGCTTCTTTATTCTCTTTATTATGCTCTTTATTTTCTATGATAACCATCTCTATCTTCTTTGTTTCCTCCACCTCTTCAAGCTTATTATCGGCTTCTTTTTGAAATTCATTAATCACCACGGCCACTTTGTTATCTACAGAACGATCCTGCACATCCTGGACCTTTTCAACATAACTTATTTTCCCTATAATATTCTGCAAGTCGATGGGACCTACCCCATAATATCACCTTTCTATTTTATATATACTATACCTGCACCAAAATTAACAGGCTTAAATCTATCATCAATTTTACTCAACGTCTCGGAATGACCAAGATAAAGATATCCACCCTGAGGTAAAATCTTATAAAAATTATCCACAACTTTTTTCTTTGCTTCAACATCAAAATATATCAATACATTTCTACAAAATATAAAATCAGCTGAGCATATCCTACTTGCAGCCATCGATTCCATAAGGTTTGCTTGAAAAAACTTAACCTTGCTCTTTATTTCAGGCTTTAGAGTAAAATCTAACCCATTTTTTGTAAAATATTTATCTATAATTGAAGGTTGAACCCCTCTAAAAGATACAGATCTATACACACCTTTTTCAGCAATATTTAATACCTCTGTATTTATGTCTGTACCATATATCTCTATGTTATATTTTCCAAAATAACCATCTTCATTGAGTAAAATAGCAATAGAATACGGCTCTTCACCTGATGAACAAGCAGCAGACCATATCTTAAAACTCCTCTTACCTTTCATTGCCATTTCAGGTATACCCTTTTTCACCATATGTTCCATTTGAGCCCTTTCCCTCAAAAAATATGTCTCATTAATAGTTACAAGGTTCATCAATATCTTCATCTCTTCTCTTCTTTTAAGATCATACTTAAGAAAATAAATATAATCTTTATAGGATGAAAAGTTCAATTCAGATAACCTTTTAGATAATCTATTTTCGAGTAGATACTTTTTATTTAATGTAAAAGTAATACCAGCATTTTTATAGATTATATCGGCAAGCTCTGCAAATTCTTCATCTTTCATCTTTATAGTAGTAGAAGTAATCATAACCCACCCACTATAGACAGAATTTTTTCCTTTACGTACCTATTTGTTTCATTTTTAACATAATCTTTCAAAATATTAATATAATTTTCCGGTTTAAACTGTTCAAGTATCTCCACTGCCTTAAACCTAACAACCCAGCTTTCATCTTTCAGGTCATTTATTGCAGCTTCCACAGCCATATCTTTGTCTATATTAGCAAGACTGTTCAACACCTCTTTTCTGACATCCTCGTTTTCATGATCAATCAACTGGTATAAAAATTCAGCTGCATCAGCCTTCATTTTACCAAGAGCTTCAATAATGGCAATCTTAACCTGCGTATCTACTTTACCAAACTGTTTAATTAGCAATTCTCCACACTCTTTAGTTCTACATAACTCACCAATAGCTTTCACAGCAAAATAAGCCACCCAAACATCTTTATCGGATACAAGAGCAAGTATATTATTAATCTTATCTGTTGCTTTTATTCTAACTAATGATGAAGCCGCAGCCTCCCTAATCTTTATTGTCCCCTGAGACAGCAGTTTAAGCAAAATATCAGCTACTTCAGGTTTATTAAAGTAGGATATCGCTTTAGCAAGCTGAACCAATAACAATTCATCTTTTTCCTTTTTAAGATGGTCAATTAAAAACCTGTATGCATTGTCATCATTAATTAGACTCAAAGCCTGAATTGCTATTCTCCTAATTCTTTCATCATTACTCTCAAGATAATCCTTAATAATTAGAGAATCATTCTCATCGGCAAGAAGAGCAATAGTAGCAGCCGCAGCCTCAGCAACATCTATATGTTCATCTTTCAAAAAGTTATAAATTCTCTCCTTACAATCCTCTTCCCCAAACCAACCCACAACCAACATAGCAGCCCTTAAAACATTGGGGTATGGGCTATTTAAACACTCTTTAACTTTATCCACCATTTCAAAACAATGTGCTTTACCAATTATAAACAAGGCAGCTTCTATAAGAATAGGATCTTCAGATACTAAAAAATCCTCCACCAAATGTTTAAATTCATCATTAAAATTCCCTGCAATATAATCCACAACCGCATCATACTGTTCTGGATCCATAATAAGATACATTAATTCATGTGGTGAATAACTACTATAATCGCTTCCCAATGTAAAATGATCCAAAAGATTCGAAATCTCAAGCATCTGAAAAACACCTTCCTGAACATTGGTCAGGACAAGCTTCAGATTTTTTGAGATGGAAACTTTTTTAATAGCGATAAGTTCTGCGATATATTTACTCTGAAGATATGTTACATCTTTCAGATCAAGTCTTATCTCTTTTATATCCCTGGCATTATTGATACTATCTCTTGCAATTTTAAAATCTTGCAATTCCAAACTATCCGGTAGCTTTACAATCATAATTCCATCATTTTGGGATATCTTAACAGACATATAGCTACCCTTTCATAGCTTGATTTTCATCAGGATATATTTTAAATACCTTATCAAGACCCGTAAAGGAAAACATCTCCTTAATATCATTTGACATATCACATAATTTTAGATTTTTGTTATCTTTTTTACTTCTTTTTAGTAGATCTATAATCTCCCTTAACCCAGAGCTATTCATATACATAACACCCTTAAAAGACAAAATAACATTGTTATTTTTTTTGAAAAGTTCAAGAACACTATTCTTCAATTCAAGACCTGTCTGGGCATTAACTTCCCCTTTAAGATAAACAACAAAAGCTGTTCCTGCATCTTTAACTTCAAACATCTAAGCCTCCTTCTTCTTTATAACTAATATCGTTATATCATCATTAAACTTTCTTCCTCTACAGAACTCTTTCACATCATCCATAATATTATTTATAATTATATCACAAGATTGATCATTAAACATTATTAATTTTGATATAAGGCGGTCATAGCCATACAATTCATCTTCGGGATTCATAGCTTCGACCAAACCATCTGTATACATAAAAGCTATATCCCCATTTTCCAGCTTTGTTGTATTACCTTCATAACTTGAATCCTCAAATACTCCTAAAAAAACACCCGGAGCAGTAAGTTTCTTTACAACCATATCACTTTTATCAAATAAAAGCAATGGGTTATGCCCAGCACTTGCAAAATTACACTCACCAGTTTTAGAGTTTAATACAAGATATAACATGGTAACAAAATCGTTTGTATAAATATTACTACATAAAATTTCGTTAACCATACCAATGGCTTCTGAAGCATTTATAACATCATAAGTGTAAGAACGCATAATTGCCCTTGTTATAGCCATAATAACAGCAGCAGGTGTACCATGTCCGGAAACATCAGCTACAGTAAAACCCCAGTAACCATTACTCATCTCTATACAATCGTAATAATCACCACCTGCATGTTCTGTGGGTATATATAAAGCGCCAAACTCATACCCCTCAATAACAGGTAGAGACGAAGGAAGCAAACTTGCCTGAATCTCACCAACCTGTCTCAGCTCATCATCAATGGTTTTTTGAGCCTGTTGCAGTTTTTCATTCATCTTAAGAAGATCAGCATTGAGTAATGCCATCTGCCTCTGTCTTTCTTCCAGTTCAGCCTGCTGTTTTTTAATCTCCTCTATTAAGTATAGCTCCTTTGTAACATCACGAATACTTTCAACCAAAAAATTCTCAAATCTATTAAAATAAACCGAAAGCTGTTTTTCCCCCACTTTTCTGGAACTTTTAAAAACCGTTTTATTTTTATATGGGCAATCATTACACTGTTCACCATATCCATATACTTCATAACATTTTATATTATTCAGATCCTGGTCTTTAATCCCCACTAACTCCTTAATCAAATAATTTAACATATGGATATTATAATCGCTATCCACAACCATTATACCTTCATTTGTACTATTCAATACCCTTTCTAAAAAATACTGTTTCTTCTCTATCTCCTTTTTCTGAAGACTTAACATTACATTCTTTGCTTTTAATTCTTTTGTTTGATGTACCATTGTATCAACTAACTTTTTAGTCTCAGTAATATCATCAAGTATCTCTACAAAACTACCGTCATCTGTTTTCTCAAACTTAGCTGAGTATATCTTCCTAAACCCTCTATGGGTAATGGTATCATGAATTATGTTTAATGCTAAGCCACCTTTTTTAAGATTTTCGATTTGACAGTTATTACAAGGCTCAGTAAAACCAAATAAAACACTAAAACACTTTTTACCTATTATTTTATAAGGGCTCTTCCCCACAAAAGTTTTTACAGCTTCATTAATAAATTTTATCTTATAATTTTCATCAATTTCAAATACTATATTGTCTATATAATTTAATAACTTTGTACAATCCAAATCTACCCCTTATATATCTTTTTTTATTTTAAACAAAATTTCATAAATATCAACACTATTTTAATATTAAAAAAATTATAAATAGTACTATAAATACCACTAATACTCTAATGGATAACTTCTT
>JAINCL010000278.1:0-13137 GCA_036574145.1 Deferribacterales bacterium
GAGAAGTTGTAATATAATACCATCTTTCAATGTTTATTTTTGTCATAACGTAAATAAACCATCTACCGATACCTGTAATGGTAGGAAAGATTAATAGGATATAGAGGATATAACCGATGAAAAAATACTCTTTTTGTAGTATACAGAAAGGGCATTTGTGTAACGGTTCTTGATATATATAGGGGGAGTGGAAAATAATCAAAAGAAGTATAGAAATTATGAAAAATAGAAAACTGGATGTTAGGTGCAAAAAAATATGTTTTTTGGTAACGACTACAGATATGAAAAATATAATTTGTGACAATATAAGATATTTCGTGTAGGGAAGTAGTTTGGTGAGAAACTGATCGGATTCATTGGCAAGGGTACCGCAACAGGAAACTATCTTTTCGGGATCTATATTGTAGAAAATATAAAATTCAAAAAAGGTTTCGTAGATAAATAGGAGTGATAGAATAAAAGCGAAAAAGATCTTTTTTTTGATGAAAGGTAAATCGGGGGTTGATACATCTAATTTGTGAATGGTAAGCCAATAGAAGGAGAGGAAGAGGGTGATTAGTTTTAAAAAAATTAAATAATAGCTTGGTTCGAAGGCGTTATGTGTCCCAACAGCACACATTGCACCGTGTAGATAGACTGACAGATGGTCCATGATGAAAAAATAGTAGAAAAATAGAGGGATTTTTATAAGTAAAATTATCTTTAATATGGTGCTTGTGAGATAAGTTTCTTTTTCAAGTTTAAATTGTTTGTCATTGTATAATGTTCTGTCATAATACTTGAGAAATTTTAGTGAGAAAAAAATAGTTTTTATCAGGAAAAAAGATAAGAGAAGTTCTATAATTAGTAAAGTCAAAACATGAAAATTAGTCAGCATTTATCCTGCCACCAGAGATTTTGATATGCTTTATATCTTTCAGATTGAAGAAAAGATCATCATGCGTGGCAACAATGATGGTTTTACCGATTTTATTAAGTTTTATGAGATAGGATATAAATTGATTGGATAAATCTAAATCTAAATTAGCGGTTGGCTCATCGGCTAGGATGATTGAGGGGTTGTTTACTAAGCTGCGTGCTATGGCTACCCTTTGTTTTTCACCACCCGATAGTAGTTTTACTGGCTTTTTAAGAAGGTTAATTATATCTAAAAAAGTGGTGATATCATGGATAAAGGATAAAAATTTTGAGTTGGGGATATTTGTAGGGATTGTGGGGATATAGAGATTTTGTAATACAGATAGATCTTCTATAAGATTGAAATGCTGGAAGATAAAACCGATCTTTTCACGCCTGTATTTAGCTGAGAAAGGTTCTGATAATTTAGTAATATCGAGACCATCTACGGTAATAATTCCTGATGTTGGTTTTTCCATAGCAGCAATAAGGTTTAATAATGTAGTTTTACCGCTACCACTTCTACCTCTTAAAACTATAAAATCACCAGTATTTATCTCTAAATTAATATCTATAAGAGCATCTGTAATTTTATCGTTTACAATGTATTGTTTTGAAATGTTATTAATGAATATCATAATTTATCCTCCATGACATCTTTGGAGGATACTTTCCATGCTGGAATTATGCTTGCCAATACAAAAGGTACAGTTG
This sequence comes from Deferribacterales bacterium, assembly GCA_036574145.1. Taxonomy (GTDB): domain Bacteria; phylum Chrysiogenota; class Deferribacteres; order Deferribacterales; family Calditerrivibrionaceae; genus Calditerrivibrio. Next base: position 1,612 of record JAINCL010000278.1, read on the forward strand.
TGATTAAAAAAGTTATAAAAAGGGATGAAAAATTCATATTGGCAGGGATTTTTGTATAAATTCGTAGTTTAGATATACCTAAAAGATGATCTTTTAATATAGGAGCATCTAAAAAAAAGATATAGATATATGATAGAGATACGGCAAAAAAATAAGATAGTGTGGCGATGAAAAATGATTCAAGAAGTTTTAAGGAGACGATCTGTTCAATTGACCAACCGACGGCTTTAAGGATCGTGATCTCTTTCTTTTCGTAACCATACCCAATTATCCTGTCAGATACTATAATAACAATCATTAAAATTAAAAAAATAGTGCCTATCAACGCAAATCCTTTCATAAGGTTGAAATATTGACTATAGGCAATCAAAATATCATTTTTATTGATAATATTTAAATTTTTATATTTTTCTTTAATCTTGGCTGCTATTATATCTATTTCATTTTTGTTGGGGATTGTTATTGCTAAGTCGGTGAATTCGTTTTCAGGGATTCCTAGAAGGTTCTTTGCAGTTTCTTTATGTACAAAAATCACATCATTATATTTAAGATCGGTATCATGTAGATAACCTAATATCGGTAGTTCAACCATAGCACCAGAATGGTCGGATAGATATAACTTTTCAATATAACCGATACCTTTAAACATTTCGTAAAGACCATATCCTAAGATGGCTGAATTCGATTTTTTGAAATTGTCATAACGTTTATCAGAATATATCTTATCAAGTAAAGTTGAGTACTGTTTTTCATAAGGGTCGATTCCAATTACAGTTATTATGGTATTGTTGTAATCGAAAAGATAGTACCCCCAAACTCTCTCGGTGACATGGGAAATTCCTTGAATTTCAAGTAGGTTATCGGAAAAACCCTCTTTGAAATTGGCAGTTCTACCGGATACGATATTTTGTAGTACAAGATCAGGCATCTCATGGAGCTGCTGCAAATAGACTTTTTGTATTCCATCAGATAGTGCAAAAATTAACGAAAAAAAGAAAGCAACTATAGAAAGGGTAAATAGGTAAAAAAAATTTTCTCTTTTATTACGAAAGATATTATTGATTGATAGCAATAATAGCTTAATTAGCATATCTTATTAACAATGGGTATTTTTTGGATATGGTGATATTGGGATAAAATAGGGAAGCTCTATTAAAGGAAAATGTATCATACCCGTAAGGGAAAAGGTGATCTGGGGTTGCTATGGTGATGTTCCTTAAGGTGTAATCGGTATTATCCATTAATACCATGTTTGAAAAACCGTAGATAGTTATTGTGGGATAATGATAAGTTTTATGAGGGAGGGTCAGCAAGATAATAAAGGTTATCAAGCTGACCAGGTATAAAATTAAAAAAAGGATAATATTTCTATTTATCAAGATCATATACTAATTTATCAGTTATTTCATTAAATTTATATATCTTTAACCCTTTATGGTCTGTTAAAAACTGCTTTGCATCTGACTCCTTTTCAAAAGGGATTAATTCTTTACCCATAGGTCCATAGATATCGCTTCCTACAACATAATATGCAGACTTACCATCGATAGCTTTTTGAGAGTAGTAGTCGGTTACCCTTATCTGGTTAATCTTAATATCGCTATATTTTTTGTTCCATTTTGATGGATTAAATATAAATTTAAACATATCTTTTGCGCCATCAAAATAAAGTTTAAAACCTTTATCATAGGTTATTTCAGCAGCCCATTTGGGGTATCTATAGACAAACATTCCACATACAGGACATTTGGCATCTTTGGGTACATCTATAAACTGGTTATTTGATTTTAGAGTTGATACCCTTTTTACTTCCCATAGGTAGAGGGCTATTGCTTGTAATTGCTTCTCTGCGACAGGTTCACAAAGTTTATTTTTTACGATGTCAGCTTTCAATTCGTTTATTTTATCGTACCTTGAAGGCTCGATATCAGGGATACATTTATCTTTAAATAGTTTCTCACCCATTGGGTAAATCTCTGACTCTTTTTTCTTTTGGGTCATCTCTATGTCTGTTTTCAGAGAGTCTTGGGCCATTTTAAAAGCTGTATCGAAATCTGAAATATTTCCGCCATACATATTTTTGAATTTTTTAGCATCTGATTTATTAGCAAAAGCCAGCTTGCTGACTTTCGTCATTGTGCCAGGTATTGAGCTACCTATCAAATAAAATGCAGTTTTGGCCGGTATGAGCTTTTCGGTATTGGCATCCACTACAACTATTTTATTAATTTTATTTTTAATATTAGGGTAATCCACTGCTAAACACCGTATGGAGCAATACTGCTTTGCTGAACCGTCTTTAAGGTATACGCCGTGGCTTGTCTTATAATAGTTTTTAATACTCATCCCACATACAGGGCACCAATGCTTCTCGTCCCCCTGCATTATCAGGACAGGATCCTTTGAAGCAACTTTGTTGAATTCATGGGCATAAATATAGCTGGTGAAGATAACAAATAGAAATAGTAATGTTAGCTTAAATATTCTCATAATACCTCCTTTGTTGACAAATTATATAAAGAATAAAACTGATGTCAAGGGAAAGTTAAGAACTGATTCTAAATTCTACATGAAACATTTTCTCTATACTCACTCACCTAATCTCACAATAAATTATCTCTTGAAATATATTGTTAAAGTTAGTAATATCGATTAAAAGATCTTCTGGAGGAAAAATGATTAATTATGTCCTTGATACCAATGTGATTCTGTATGATCCTAAAGCTATTAATGCCTTTGAAGATGGGATAATTAATATTCCGATTATGGTTATAGAGGAGATCGATAATTTTAAAAAGCATATGGATCAAGTTGGGTATAATGCAAGATTTTTTGGTAGGTTTTTAGATGAGATGAGGGAGAAAGGTGATTTGAGAAAAGGTGTTACCCTTGAAAACGGTTCACTGCTCAGGGTAAATATCTGTAACCACACCATAGGTAGTAAAATATCCAATGATCTGATACATGATAAGGCTGATAATCTTATAATATCTGTGGCTATATGGCTCAAAGAACATGAACCATATGATGTTATCTTCATCACCAAGGATGCCAACCTCAGGATTAAGGCAGATGTGCTTGGTGTTAAATCGATGGATTATATCCATGATAGGGCAGAGATGAAGGATTATGCAGAGGGGACAAGGGTTGTAAAGGTGGATGATGCTCTCATCAATAAGGTTTATAAAGATGGTTATATTGATAATGTGGGTATTGATGGGCATATCAATGAATATATCAGACTCGATTCAGAATCAAGACCGGGGCATTCGGTTTTGGTGAAATTTACAGAGAAGATGCGACTGGGAAAGATATCTGAGTTTAAAGAAGGGGTTTGGGGTATTTTTGCAAAAAATGTTGAGCAGAGGTTTGCTTTAGATGCATTAATGGACGATAATATTAAGCTTGTCACTTTAATCGGAATTTCTGGTACAGGTAAAACACTTCTTGCAATTGCTGCAGGTCTCAGGAAGGTAGTGGATGAACAGGTGTATAAGAAACTACTTGTTTCAAGACCTATATTTCCGATGGGTAAAGATCTGGGGTATCTACCAGGAGAGTTAAAAGACAAGATGACTCCATGGATGCAACCTGTTTATGACAACCTTAATTTTATACTAAATAATAGTGACACTGAAACAACATATAGAGAGCTTTTTGCTCAAAATATGGTGGAGATTGAGGCTCTTACCTATATCAGAGGTAGAAGTATCCCATACCAATATTTTATCGTGGATGAAGCCCAAAATCTGACACCCCATGAGATTAAAACAATCCTAACAAGAGCTGGAGAGGGGACAAAGGTTGTTCTTACGGGTGATCCCAACCAGATCGATAATCCATATATAGATTTCTATTCCAATGGGCTTACATATGTAATGGATCGGTTTAAGGGCGATCCGATTGCAGCAAATATATTTTTAATGAAAGGTGAAAGATCTGAGCTTGCCACAAAAGCTGCTCAAAAACTATAAAATAGTTGGAGTATATAGATGGAAAAGTATGTCGATGATATTGTAAATGAAATTAGGGAAACTCAAAATAGATTTTTCTCCGATGCCAAACCATTATTAATTACAATTGCTAAAGAGATTGCCGATAGGTTGTTATCTGGTGGAAAGATATTGATATTCGGTAATGGTGGTTCAGCAGCAGATGCTCAACATGTTGCAGCAGAGTTTATCAATAGATTCCAGATGGAGAGACCACCTTTACCTGCAATAGCCCTCACCACCGATAGCTCTGTTATTACTTCCATTGGAAACGATTATAACTTTGATGACATATTTTCAAAGCAGATTGAGGCGATTGCCACCGAAAAAGATATTGTTATCGCCATCTCCACAAGTGGTAACTCCCCCAATGTGATAAAGGCGTTGAGAACAGCCAATCGGCTTGGTGTTAAAAGTATCGGTTTTACCGGTAAAACAGGTGGTAAGATGAACGGGTTATGTGATATCCTCCTAAAAGTCGATTCAAATGTGACAGCACGGATTCAGGAGATTCATATTACTTCATTTCATATAATTTGTGGGCTTGTGGATGAAATACTTTTTGGTAAATTTTCAGGGGTGCAGGATGGCTATAATCAATAGGGATGATATCAAATCTGAACTCGAAAAAGTAAGAAAAGGTAAAAAGGTAGTTTTTACAAATGGGTGTTTCGATATCTTACATATAGGGCATGTTAAATATCTCTTTGAAGCTAAAAAATTGGGAGATATCCTTGTAATAGGTGTCAATACTGATGAATCTGTGAAAAGATTGAAGGGTGAGAAAAGACCTATCAATCGATTATATGAACGTATGGTCATGCTTGATGCTCTAAAACCTGTTGATATGGTTACCTATTTTGATGAAGATACACCTTATAACCTGATAAAGGATATTGTCCCAGATGTTTTGGTGAAAGGGGGCGATTGGGGCGTAGAACAGATTGTGGGGCATGATATTGTGAAAGGTAATGGGGGTAAAGTTTATTCCCTTTCCTATGAAGATGGGTTTGCCACCACAAATATAATTGAGGAGATAATTAAACGTTACTGTGTATAAAAAGGTTTATTCCTCCCTCTGGGGTGCAGCAAAATCGGAATTTTTCGGTTCCTTAGCTGAACATGACAAAAAATATCTAGTATTGACGGATGACTCACATTTTGAAACTATATGCAATGAATTCTCGTTTTTTTTAAAAGATAAAAATTATTTACCATTCCCATCTTATTTACATGAACCTTTTGAATATGTGAGGATTATACCAACCCTTGTGGGGCGTAGAGTTTCCACATTATTAAATTTGAAGAATCTAAAAGGTGCCATTGTTTTAACAAATCTTTACGGTTTAACCAAAAGATTGCCTACATCAAATCATCTAAGGTCGTCAGTGGTGGAGATATTTAAAGATGGGAAATTTTCAAGGGATGAACTGGTTTATTACCTCGATTTTTTAGGGTATATAAACGTGGAGATTGTTACCAGTGCAGGGGAATTCTCCTATAGGGGGGATATTGTGGATCTATTCCCATCGGATACTGATCTCCCTTTGAGGATAGAGTTTTTTGATGATGAGGTTGAAAAGATCAGTTTTTACAGTATTGAAACTCAGAAAAGGGTAAAGGAGATCTCTTCATACAAGATATTGCCTGCAAGTGAAGGGATATATGATCTTAGTGACTTAAAGAGAGCGATCAAAGATGAAAAGATAAAAGAGAAGGTGGAACTATATGGGAAATTTGCCGGTCACCATTGGTATGCCCCTGAAGTTTACCAGAAGATGGATACACTGTTGGATTATATAGGTGATGCTGAGATATATTTCATCGGTGACAGTCTGGAGTATGAGATAGATAAATTTTATGAATGGGTAAAGAATTGTTCCATTGAATACAATGTGGATGATGACCTCGTGAATAAGAATTTTATTACTAAGGGTGAACTTTTAAATATCGTTTCATTAAATAAACCGTTTAAGCTTACAGATATTGCAACAGGGGATTCGGAGAAGGTTAGTGATTACAGGAGTAGTCATCTGTTTTTTAATCCAACGAAGAAGTATTACGAAAATATGGCAAAATTTGCCGAATTTTTACAGAAGAGTAGAGGGGAAGATGGTAAGGTTGTGATCTCCGTAGGGAGTGAAAAGATAACACAGCAATTATCAGAATTTTTAAGGGATTATGAGATAGAGGTTAAAGAGGTAAAAGGAGTTAATGAAGTTGAGGGTGGTAAACTTTCCATATTTTCAGATACAGTTACAGGTGGGTTTTATAGTTTAAAAAAGAGGTTTTATCTTTTCAAGGATGAAGATATTTTCGGTTTTGTTAAAAAGGGGAAGAAAAGAACTAAAAAAGAGGTTTTTCGAACATCGCTAAGTGATCTTGAAATTGGGGATTATGTTGTTCATGTGGATTATGGTATAGGGGTATTTAGAGGGCTTGAAAATAAGACCATTGGGGGGATCACAGGGGATTTTATATCGATTGAGTATGATGGGGGTGAAATACTTTATGTCTCCCTTGAAAATATATCTTTGATTCAAAAATATATAGGTGTTGGGGATAAAGTTCCTAAGCTAAACTCATTGCAGAGCACAAAATGGAAAAAGTTAAAGGAGAATGCTGAGAAAAGTGCCAGGAAGATTGCCATCGACCTTTTAAAGCTTTATGCGGAGAGGAAAGCTAAAAAAGGGTTTTCATTTAGAGATGATGGTGAGTTGATGCAGATTATCGAAAATAGTTTTGAATATGATGAGACGGAAGATCAATTAAATGCGATCAATGATGTTATTAGGGATATGGAATCTGAATCCCCTATGGATAGACTTGTTTGTGGAGATGTAGGTTTTGGTAAGACAGAGGTGGCTGTAAGAGCTGCCTGTAAATGTTGCGCATCCCATAAACAGGTTGCTATCCTTGCTCCAACTACAATTTTGGTAAAGCAACACTATGAGACATTTGTCAAACGTTTCAAGGATACTCCTATAAAGATAGACTATTTATCGAGGTTTAAAAGTAATAAAGAGATTAAAAAGACCCTTGAGGATCTTGCAAATGGTGTAATAGACATTATTATTGGGACCCATAGATTGCTTTCGGGGGATGTGGTTTTTTATGATCTTGGATTACTAATTATAGATGAGGAGCAGAGATTTGGGGTAGCCCACAAGGAGAGGATAAAGAACCTGAAGTCCAATATAGATGTTCTTGCCATGAGTGCCACACCGATACCTCGAACACTTCAACTATCATTAGTAGGAATAAGGGAGATAAGTATTATTAATACCCCTCCAGAGGATAGATTACCGGTGGTTACACATATTATAGATAATATGGAGGATATAAAAAAAGCTATTATACATGAATTAAAGCGTGGTGGTCAGGTTTATTATCTTTGCAACGATCTTTCGAAGATCGAAGAGGTTGCCTACAATATTAAAACTTTGATACCTGAAGCAAGCATCTCCATAGCCCATGGACAGATGGAGAGTAGTAAAGTTGAAAAGATACTTGAGGGTTTCTATAATGGAGAGATAGATATTTTAGTGGCATCCACCATCATAGAAAATGGACTGGATGTCCCAAATGTTAATACAATAATCATTGAAGATGCTGATAGGTTTGGACTTTCACAACTTTATCAATTAAAAGGGAGGGTTGGGAGGTCAAACCGAAGGGGGTATTGTTACCTTTATATAAAGAATTTTAATGTGTTAACACCTGTTGCAAAAAAACGATTGAGGATTATTCAACAGATGTCTGAGCTTGGAAGTGGTTTTAAGATAGCATCTTATGATTTACAGCTAAGGGGAGCTGGAGAGATACTTGGGGCTGAACAATCGGGTCATATCTCAAGTATCGGTTATGAACTTTACATTCAGATGATACAGAATGCTGTTAAAGAGCTTCAAGGGGTGGTGGATGAACAGGTGGAGACCGAAATACAATCTGTTTTCCCATATTATATACCAGCAAACTATATAATTGAGCCATCGGAAAGGATAGGGTGGTATTCAAAATTATCCAAGATGGATGATATAGATATCAACAGGATGATTGATGATATGAGGGAACAGTACGGAGAGCCGCCAGATAGTGTGGTTAATATGTTATACATATTGAAGTCTAAGAAGGTGGCAATAAAACTATGCATTAAAAAGATTATTTACTTAAACAGGCAGTTTAAATTGGTATTTGATAGCAATACAGCTGTTGACCCTTTAAAATTATTGGATTATATAAGAAATTATAATCTAAAAGGGCAATTTTTGCAGGATAATCAATTTATCGTAGTATCGGAAGACCCGATGGAGGATTGCTTAAACTTATTGTTATTTTTTGAAGAAATAAAGAAAGATCGTTAACTTATAATAAATTTTTTAATTTTTATTGACAAATAAATTTTTTTTGTATAAATTATAAATATGCATCCTCCCCATCAAAAAGTTTCAACCCCTTAGCCAGAGCAAAGCTCTGGCTTTTTTAATGTTCTATATCTTTTTTGCTCTCTTTCTTACTGATTAGAAAAAGAGCCGCTGATATTAAAAGTATCCCTATGGAAAGCAGTAACAGATTGTACATATCCCATTGTTTTTGGCTTAAAGCGTATTTGAAAAATGTAACGATAAGTACCATTACCACCACTTTAGCAATCTTGTCTTTTAGTTGATCAAGGGAGTGTATCATAAGGATATTTGAAGATTTTGTATCCTTTTCAATATTTTCAATTTTGCTTATAAACAGTTCGTATAACCCAAGACCGAATATTAACAAAACTGTTGCTATCAGGTAGCTATCGATGGCACCGATGATTTTACCCAATGATTCTTTTTGGACAGTTTCATAGGAGCTATAATCGGATAATGCATAAAATATCTTTTTAAAAAGAAGAAGAATATCGTATGTCCCCAATAAAACCAGTAATATAGCGGATAAAATAGAGGATACTACGGCTAGTATCAATACTAATCTACTTTGCCAGAGTATTTTTTCGAAGAATTTTTCTAAATTCCCCATGCCTTAAACCTGTATGGTAGATTTTTTTCGAATTCTTTTACCAGCTCAATGTTCTGCAATAGCTCTCCAAGGGAATCGTAGGTCCCTTCCAGAAAAGCCTTACGAGCAGATTCTTTGATATCGATATTGTAAATATCATTATTTAATTTTAGTGTTTTCTGCTCAACATCAATTTCTAATACAGATTCTGGAGAATTATGTACAACATTTACGATCTTTTCTATATCTTTTTTGGGAAGGGTAACACATACTATCCCAAGGGTGAGGGAATTACCGTAAAATATTTCAGCAAAACTTTCTGCTACTATTGCGTTAAATCCAGCCCTTTTAATGGATTGGGGGGCATGCTCCCTTGAAGAGCCACAACCGAAATTATTACCTGAGATAATTATGCTTGCACCTTTAAATTTTGGATCATCCATGGGGTGTCCTTTAGAGGAACCATCTGGATTGAATCGCTCATCATAAAATGCGAATTCACCTATTCCGTCGAAGGTGACGCATTTTAAATATCTTGCCGGTATAATTCTATCTGTATCTATATCATCTCCCAATATCGGAACTGCTCTACCTGTTACCTTTTTAATTGGTCCTAAGCTCATCATAACCTCCATCATTTGATTGAAAATATCTCTCTTGGATCTGCTACTTCACCAGCAACAGCTGAAGCTGCCGCTGTCACTGGACTTGCAAGGATTGTTCTACCGGTTGATGAACCTTGCCTACCCTTGAAATTTCTATTGGAAGTGGAGACAGATATCTGGTCTCCTACTAATTTATCAGGATTCATGGCAAGGCACATGGAGCAACCTGGCAATCTCCACTCAAAGCCAGCCTCGATAAATATATTGTGTAAACCTTCCTGTTCAGCCTGTTTTTTAATTGTGTAGGAACCTGGGACTGCTATAGCTTTTACATGTTTTGGCACTTTATGTCCTTTAAGATATTTAGCTGCTTCCCTCAGGTCTTCTAACCTTCCATTAGTGCAGCTACCTATAAATACAACGTCGATCTTCTGACCTTTTAATTTCTGCCCTGGTTTAAATTTCATATATTCCAGAGCTTCTTTTGTGGATGGTGAATCATCAGAAGGGATTGTTTCACTTATACCGATGCATTGTTCTGGATTTATCCCCCAGGTAACCATAGGTTCCAATTGATTGATATCGAATTTAACAATATCATCATAACTTGCATCTTTATCTGATTTAATACTTTCCCAGTAAGAAAGCATCTTATTCCAATCTTCACCTTTTGGTGAGTAGGGTTTATCTTTAAGGTAATTATATGTTGTCTCATCAGGATTTATATACCCAACCCTTGCTCCACCTTCGATTGCCATGTTACATATTGTCATTCTCGCTTCCATCGACAAATTGTCAATCACTTCACCAGAGAATTCGTAGGCAAAACCAAGTCCACCGTTTACACCAAGTTTTCTTATAATGTAAAGTATGATATCTTTGGAATATACCCCTTTACCAAGTTTACCTGCAAGATCTATTTTTCTTACTTTTAAACGATTTATTGCAATTGTCTGGGTGGCTAATACATCCCTCACCTGACTTGTCCCTATACCGAAAGCGATTGCACCAAAGGCACCGTGGGTAGCTGTGTGGGAATCGCCACATGCAACGGTAATGCCAGGCTGGGTAAGTCCAAGCTCCGGACCGACGATATGAACTACCCCTTGATAGCCAGTCTCAGGACTGAAAAATTTAATTCCAAATTCTTTTGTGTTTTTTTCCAAAGCCTGCATCATCTCTTCTGCAAGAGGGTCAGCAAATGGCCTTGATATATCATCTGTGGGGATTATATGATCACAGGTGGCGAAGGTTCTTTCAGGAAAAAGTACCTTTAGCCCATGTTCTCTCAACATAGAAAAAGCCTGCGGACTTGTAACTTCATGAATAAGATGAAGACCTATGAACAATTGGGATCTTCCACCTGTTAGTTTACAAACTTCATGAATCTCCCATACCTTATCGAATAGATTTTTTTTCATCAAACACCTCATTATATCGATTATGTTTTATAAAATAGATTATTTTATAAAAAATGTAAAGTTTAATTTTGATAAAAAATGTAAAGTAAGACAAAAAAAACATATTATTAGAATAACTCTACTAATACCCCAATATACCAATCACCTAATCTACAAATTAATCAAGCAAAACGGGCGATGAGGGACTCGAACCCCCGCACCAGGTTCCGGAGACCTGTGCTCTATCCACCTGAGCTAATCGCCCTTAAATTTTATATATACATTAGGAAAGTTAAAATTGCAATAAATCATATGAATGGGTGTGGAGATGCCAGATTAAAAGGTAAAGGTAGAGGTAGAGGTAGAGATTTGGTGAGTAGTAGATTAGTAAAGTTGGATGGTGGTAGGTTGGAAAGAGGTTTTTGGTTCAATAAGTTTGTTGACATTTAAGTAGGATTAGTATATATAAATGCTAACTTGAGGGTTGTTAGCATTATAGCTTATAACTTCTTGTTATTTAAATCAAAATGTTTT
>JAINCL010000279.1:0-4253 GCA_036574145.1 Deferribacterales bacterium
GGATGCTCCCTTGTTTTCTACGATGCATTTCTGCGGCAGATGTCTTTGACAGGCATCGGTTATGCGATCATTGCCATGACAGTTTTTTCATTCTATCTGATATTTATCCAAAAATCTATCAAAAATATTAACCCTTTAACTTTCAGTTTTTATGTTATCCTTACCACTGCAATCTCATTTATTATACTTTCAAACCCCACAAAATTCCCTCCCCTAACTCCAGAAAAGATATTTATAGCTTTAGGAATAGCATTGATACCAACTTTTATCGCAGTCACTCTGTTGTATATTGCAATTGAGAGGATAGGATCTATATATGTATCGATCTTTTCTACTATAGAGCCGATTGTAACAATCACTGCTTCATATATCCTTCTTAAGGAAAATGTTGTAATCTTACAAATTATTGGTATGATATCGATACTTTTGGGGATTATTTTACCAAATTACAAAAAGATGGTAAAAAATGTTTGATAATAGCAAGATGACCCCCCTTAAAGCCGACATTTTATTGCTGATAATATCCATTATCTGGGGTTCAACTTTTATAATTACAAAAACAAGTCTTGCCTCAATCCCACCTGTCAGTTTCAATGCAATCAGGTTCACAATAGCATCTTTTTTACTTTTTATAATATTTTTATCACGACCTAAAAAATTAAACTTTCAATTATTCAGAGATGGTTTTATCCTTGGTATTGTTTTATTCCTAACCTTTACATTTCAAACTATTGGATTAAAATTCGTCACTGCTTCAGAGACAGGTTTTATAACAGGACTCTACCTCATATTTGTGCCTATAATATCAGTCATATTTTTAAAAAAATCGGTGGAAAGAAAAATCATTTTCGCTGTTCTGTTGGCATTTATTGGCCTTTTTCTCATAAGCTTTCAAGGTAAACTCCATTTCACTTTTGGGGAAATTCTGGTGATTGCCAATGCCCTTTTAGTTGCTATTCATATAATTTTGATAGATCGTTATGGGATAAGAAACGATGTCTTTGCTCTAACATCGATACAGATCTTTGTGTTGACAATATTATCTATTTTATATGCCTTGCTTTTTGAGGATTTTAACCTAAAATTCACCATTACTTCAGAGTTAATATTCGCATTTTTTCTCACCGGAGTTCTTGCAACGGTGGTGGCTTTTCTGGTACAGACCTATGCACAAAAATTTACAACACCAACCCGTGCAGCAGTGATATTTACCTTTGAACCGCTTTCATCTGCATTTTTTGGTTATCTTTTAGGAGATGAGATCTTAACTAAAACACAATATTTTGGGGCTTTTCTTATATTTATATCTATGCTAATAGTAGAGATAAAATTTGAAGGGAGAAAAAGATGATTAAAAATATATCTATATTTACAATCGGCATTATATCTCTTGCATCAGCTTCCATTCTGGTAAAATTCTGCACTGATGTGCCATCTCTAATGATTGCAACCTACAGACTTGTTATATCCGCATTGATACTTATCATCTTTTTCAAAATAAAAGGTGGTACATTTAAAACCATTAGAAGAAAAGATATCCTTTTATCAATTTTGAGTGGATTTATTCTCTCTGTGCATTTTGCCACATGGTTTGAATCGTTGAAACTCACCTCTGTTGCAAGCAGTGTCGTGTTAGTTACAACAAACCCCTTATTCGTTGGTATATTCTCAGTAATCTTTTTAAAAGAGAAATTACAAAAAGAGATAGTAATAGGTATCTTTCTCTCTATTGTAGGTAGTGCTATACTTGCTGTGGGAGATAGTGGACTAAGTGGCTTTGCCATTACAGATAAAAATGCACTTATAGGTGATATTTTGGCATTAATAGGTGCAATATGTGCAAGCTGTTATCTTCTCATAGGTAGTAAGGTTAGGGAACATCTTGATATAACTACCTATGTTACTTTAGCGTACACATCCAGTGCTATTTTTCTGTTACTTTTATCATTGACTAAGGGTATACCGTTTACTGGATACAAAAATAGTTCATATTTAAGTATGCTGTTACTTGCAATATTCCCACAACTTGTAGGTCATACATCCATCAATTGGGCATTAAAACATCTTAAAACCTCTATGGTGGCTATTGCCATTCTTGGAGAACCTATAGGTGCCACAATCCTTGCATATTTCATATTTAACGAAACTATTGACATATACAAGTTTATAGGTATATGTTTAATATTTATATCAATTATAATTGCATCAAAAAAAGGAGCAAAATAGGTGTTCCCATATCTTTTTAAAATAGGAGCTTTTGAATTAAGAATATATAGTTTGATGTATCTTTTAGCCATTCTTATTGCCCTTTACTTCATTAAACGAAGAAGTAAATCGTTAGGTTTAAATACCGAAAAAATAGAAAATATCATATTGATATCATTTTTCGGTGGTATCATAGGAGCAAGGATATATTATGTGATACTTAGATGGGATTTTTATTCCATTTACCCTTACGAAATTATCGCTTTCTGGCATGGGGGTCTTGCGATTCATGGTGGTATTATTGGTGGTGTTATTGCAGGTTATCTTTATGGTAGGAAACATTTTAATTTTCAATTTCTTGCCGACCTGATTTTGCCATTTTTACTTTTAGGACAGGGGATAGGTAGGTTCGGTAATTTTGCCAATGGGGAAGCCCACGGAGTGCCAACCATAACCCCACCTTCTATTATATTTAGCTTAAAAAATAGATTCCCAGAATTCTGGGATACCGTAAAACAGACTCTTCAACTACCCAATAGTCACGAGGGGATGAATCTTCTTCATAACCTTATTAAATCTGGTAAAGAGATACAGATAACATTTGAGAATAAATTATATATTCTAAAAGAATATGTTCCATGGGGGATCAGTTTTCCACCTAAATATAACCCTCCAGCCTATCAGGAGTTTGGTACTTTACCAGTACACCCTACATTTTTTTACGAAATGATATTAAATTTTATATGTGCAGCAATACTTATTTATCTTTGGCGAAAAGATAATGTTTTAGGTAAGGGTATAATTACTGGATTATATCTTATATTTTATGGGGTAATAAGAGGTTTTGTAACTACATTCAGGGCAGATGATCTGATGATAGGTTTATTAAGGGCTCCACATATAGTAAGTATAATAATGGTAATCTTAGGAATATATATTGTTAAAAGAGGAGCAAAAAAAAGTAATGGTTAGATTTGAAGATTTTGCTAAGGATAGAATTGTAATCTTTGATGGAGGGATGGGTACAACGATCCAGAAATATGAAATCGAAAATGAGGTATGGCAGGGTAAAAATGGGTGTAATGAATTCTTAAATATTACAGCCCCAGAAATCATAGAAGAGATACACACAAAATTTTTAGAAGCTGGTGCCGATGTAATAGAAACAAACTCTTTTGGTGCCACAAGATTGGTCTTATCTGAATATGATCTCGAAGATAAAGTTTATGAAATAAATGTTAAAGCAGCTCAAATTGCAAGAAAAGCTGCTGATAAATTTGGTAAATATGTTGCAGGCTCAATTGGACCAGGGACAAAACTCCCATCCCTTGGACATATCTCTTATGATGATCTAAAATTTATGTACCAAGAGCAGATCTCGGCTTTAATGGATGGAGGGATCGATATCGTTATAATCGAAACATGTCAGGATATGTTACAGATAAAGGCTGCAATAAATGCGGCTATATCTGTTTTTGATGAAAAAGGTAAAAAACTACCGATCATGGTATCGGTAACCGTAGAAACCAATGGAACAATGCTCACCGGTTCCGACCTATCGGCTGTAGCCGTCACCATAGGTAGCTACCCTATATATTCATTGGGGATAAATTGCGCACTTGGTCCAGATATGATGTATGACCACCTTAACAACCTATCACAAAATTGGGGAGAAAGAATATCATGTATCCCCAATGCAGGGTTACCAAAGACAATAAATGGTAAGTTTATATACGATCTACCGCCAGAAAAGATGGCAAAGATTATGAAAGATCTAATAACAAAATTTCCGATATCGATCATTGGTGGTTGTTGTGGGACAACCTATGAACATATCAAAGCGATTAAATTAGCAATTGGTGATACCCCCCCACCTCAACCGTTTAGGTTTGAGCTGAAAGGGTTTGCATCGAGTATATATACAGCTACAAGCCTTACGCAAACTCCACCGCCAGCTTTGATAGGCGAAAGGGCAAATGCAAACGGTAGCAAAGCATTCAGAGAACTTCTACTCAAGGAAGATTTCGACGGAATGCTAAAAATTGCCA
>JAINCL010000280.1:0-2505 GCA_036574145.1 Deferribacterales bacterium
ATGGCCATAATATATCTGCCCCAAGTTCTTTGGCATGCTCTATCTCTTTTTCAAAAGCTGCAGGCTTTTGTATATCGATTGCAGTTACCTTTTTAGCACCAAGTTTATATGCAGTAAGAACCACATCCATCCCGGCATTACCGGCACCTATAACAACAACCTTTTCCCCTATCTCAGGTCTTTCTCCTCTATTGACTGCTTTTAGAAAATCAAGCCCCTTAACCAATCGTTCATGCCCTTCCACAGGTAAAACCACTGGATTATGTGCACCAATAGCCAATATTACCGCATCAAACTGATTCATAAGCTCATTTAATCTTTTTTTATCAACTTTCACACCTGTATGTGCAATAACTCCAGTATACAGAATTCTTTTTATTTCAAGCTCTAAAATATCTCTATTTAACCTATCCTCAGGTATTACCTGCATCAGCTTACCACCTAATTTTTTATCCTGTTCAAATACCTCTACATGATACCCCATAAGCCTCAATTGATATGCAGCAGCAAGTCCTGCAGCACCTGAACCGATCACAGCCACCTTCTCCAATTCAGTAGTCTCACACCTTTTAGCTTTAACATCTGCACTAAGCATACCTAATTCTTTTATCTTTACCGGAATATCCACATACCTTCTTGTACATTCATCCATACAGAGATTTGGGCAAACTTGACCACATACAGAAGCTGGAAAGGGACTATAATCAAGTACCAATTCCAGAGCCTCTTTTACTTTACCCTGTCTCAAAAGAGATATTCTTTTTTGTGTAGGTATATATGTTGGGCAGTTAAATTCGCATGGTGCAGAGTAATTGGCATTTCTCCACTCTGGATACTTTAACCTTAAATCTCCCTTTTCAACAAAATTCGCCACAGTTAAATCATCCTGTAACATATCGCCAAATATACCACCCTTAACCCATTTTTCAACTCTAAACTCTTTTATGGAGATTAGGGAAGTTTCAGCTCTTTCTTCATTAGTCTTAGGAACTATCTTTCTCCACTCTTCCCTCTTCAAAAGCTTCCCTAAAGCACCCGGTCTCTGAATCTTTTTCAAAAATATGGGGAGATTAGTATCAAGAAACTCCCAATCATTATCATCTATATCCACTAACCATACATCATCGGAAATATCTTTAATATTCCCTCTAACATATACAGTTCCACCCACCATACCAACACAACTTCTATAACCTAGTACAGATTCCATATCTTCACAATTGTATCCACATACCACCGCTATACCACCACTCATAAACTCGAAACTAAAGGAACCCACATTCTTTAAAACCCAAAACTCTGGAGCTGAAAATTTTGGGTCATACTTCATCAAAGCCCCAGACCTTGTTCCTGCTGAACCACCTATATATATCTTACCAGTAGCTGCACAATGAGCAGTGGTATCTCCAGAGTTACCCTTAACAATAATCTCTGCCCCAGCATTCAACCAACCTGTATCTGCGGTTGCAGAACCCTCCACAACAATTGTTGTTCCAGACATCCCCATAGAACCAACCCTTTGACCAGGGTTTTTAACTATAAAATTTAGCGGTTTACCCTCTTTATTCCAAACAGGTCCACCTATATCATGTTGTCCACAAGCTTCCACTTCAATATCGGTAAACCCCTTTTCAATGGCATCATACACCTCGAACAATAGATTCTGGGTAGAAATCCTGGTATTATTTTTTACTCCATCTATTTTTATCTTTTTCTCCATAATCTCACCTCTAACATGCATACTGAATATCCAATCTTTCAGCTATCGCTTTATCAAACGAAACCAAAGCATTGGATCTTCCCACAGGAAGTGTACTATTACCAATCGGAGCCATAAGCTTTTTAAGCTCATGATCCACTGAGATAAAATAATTAACTATATTCTCCGCTGCTTTATCAATATCAAGTCTTTTCACAAGAACTGGATCTTGGGTACATATACCAACGGGGCATAACCCTGTATTACAAGCATTACACTTACCTTTATCATTACCAACACATCCAGCAAGTTGAATCATCAATTTCCCTGTAAATATTCCATTAGCTCCAAGACATATCATTTTAAAGGCATCAGCGGCAAGATTATAATTTTTACCCATACCACCTGCAGCCCAAAGAGGTATCTGACCCTGTTTACCTTGATGTAAAGCAGCTTTATAGCAATCTCTCAAAGCTGAAACCACTGGATAACCTGTATGATCAAGTGAAATTTCATGAGCAGCTCCTGTTCCACCATCTATACCATCGATGAAAAATCCGCCAACTACATTGTATGGATCCCTCAAAAGATTGTTATATACCGAAACACTTGTACCACTTGCTGCAACTTTTATGGCAACCGGAACCCTAAACTTAAAAGCTGCACTCATAGATAAAAACATCTTCTGAACAGATTCTTCTATGGAATATAACCCTTGATGATTAGGTGGACTTAATAGATCTGTCCTCGGTACACCCCTGATCTCCTGAATATGTTTTGCCACTTTTTTAGCCATAAGTAACCCA
>JAINCL010000281.1:0-3099 GCA_036574145.1 Deferribacterales bacterium
ACAGCCAAAATGGCTCTAAAAATAGGTGATATCCCTATAGGAGCAGTCCTTGTAAAAGATAATAATATTATAGGTAGAGGATACAACCGAAAATATATTTCTAAAAATCCATTGGATCATGCAGAGATATTAGCACTCAAAAGAGGGAGTAAAAAAATTGGTGATTGGCGCTTAAATGGAACCACTTTGTATTCAACTATGGAACCATGTATAATGTGTGCCGGAGCAATATTACACTATAGAGTTTCAAGGGTGGTTTTCGGATGTTTAGAACCTAAATTCGGTGGTGTTATTTCCAATGATAGAATATTTGATATTGATACTTTGAATCATAAAGTAGAATATAGTTATGGTATATTGGAAGATGAAATAAAATTTTTAATGAAGTCATATTTTAGAGAAATCAGAGCCAAAAAATTATTCGACCAAAACTAGTCGAAAGCCAACAGCATCTCACCCTTCACCTGAGTTTGAATAGCTCTTATTTGAAGTTCTAATATCTTTTATCTTACTGCTCCAACCACCACCTTTTATAATATAGAAATTAGGCTTGACCTCTTTATCCACCCATTCCCAAACATTACCAGACATATCATAAAGCCCATAATCATTGGGTAATTTAGATTTTATAGGATAAGAGGAATCTGTGTCATATACAATAAAGTTATTTAATTCAGTTTCCAAATCTGTTCCAGACCATTTGGTTATGGCTTTACCTTTTGCAGCTTTCTCCCATTCCTCTTCAGTTGGCAATCTAAACTTATGGTTTGTCATTAAGGAGATCTTTTTGATAAAAAGATCTACATCATATAAAGTTACACTATCAACTGGATAATCACCACCCATTTTAATGTGTGAAGGGTTATAATTTAATACCTTTTCAAATAATGATTGTGTTACTTCACTGTCCATAATATAAAAGTCATCCAAACATACTTTTTTTACAGGAATCTCATCTAAATCCCCATCACCCCATAAATCTCCAAAAGGAAAACACCCAGCATCAACTTTCAAAAACCTTAAATTCTCATCTAAGATATTGATGATAACAACTTTATTGTCGTTACCATATGTATTATAACTAAATATCATTAGAAAAAATAACAAACTAAATAATATCTTCATAATATTGAAGGTGGGAACCCCCCCACCTCATTTACCTCAAAGATTCGATTAATATCCTGTAGGTATCAAACTTTTTAAGCTCATACTTGCCGAGATTTTTTATAGCATTGGCAAGATATATAGTTTTTTCAGGATATTCCACAAGAACCTTATCAATACCTTTATCTGTAGTACTGAGCACCCAGCTTATATATTGAAGGTCATTTTTCAATTCAAGTAGCTTGTTTAAATCTGTATTACCAGCCAATATAACTTCTACAGTTCTCTTATTTGCACCCTTGATCTTTTCTGTAACAACAGATATCAACTCATTGGAAACATTCGAAGCTAAATTTTCCAACATATTATGGGTCGCATCCTCAGGAGTAGGTCCCTGACCTCTTCCAGATACATAACCGCTTGCAACAATTACTTTCTGACCATTTTTATCACCTATTAATCTGTACGTTAACCTACCAGTAACTACATTAAAAGGAAGGGAAACTCCATAACCAATATTCTTCCCTTGATGAGCAGACAGAGTAGTATCAACTTTACCAATCAGTATAGCCCCGGATAGAAACTGATAAGAGATATTTCTGAAAGCTCCAAAATTGTTGCTTCTAAGAGCATTATCTATCTCTGTCAAACTATACTTATTCCCCATTGATGCAATATCCACAACATCAAAGCCTTGATTTGCAAGTTCATTAATCACCTTTTCAGACAATGCTGTGGTATCATCCACTTTTCTATCCGGAAAAATTACAGGTATATATACAGCTACTGATGTATTTTTGGCAAAGATAGAAACTACTTTAGCAGCTTCTGCTGGTGAAATTGTGGCTGAAATTTTTACCCAATAGATATCCTTATCTTTACCTTCATCAAGGATCTTGTAATTTTCCACAAAACCCTTCACTTCCGATTTTATCGCTTCATCTACTAAAGTTGCATTTTGTACAATTGTTTCCACTTTAACCTGTACGCCAGCAGCAGCTTCCAAAGCTGCCCACTTAGCTCTTGCTAAAGCTTGAAATTTAGCAGAAGCGATATCACCATTTACTATATTTGCTTCTCCAGTAGCTGTAACCGTTTTATTTGCAGAAAAAGATAAAATAGGTAGAGCCATCACAAAAAAGATAATTACTAAAACTCTTTTCATATAAACCTCTCTATAGTAGGGGGAGGATCCCCCCTTTATCAATTAAAATAATTTCTTCATTAAGCCTTGACCTTCCAACGGAGCTCTTTTCACAAGTGTTCCTATTTTTAACCTTGTCAATTGCTCAGGCTTACCTTCAATTTTAACCCATGATGAATTTTCATCCACCTGGTTAGATACAATCATTTCAACCTCTATTTTACTTTTAGTACAAGACACCTTTTTTGTCATAAAATCAGAGATCTCCATAAATTCATATGCTTCAATCTTATCACCAGGTTTAATACCATCAGCTTTACCTAAACTGATCATTGCCAACTGTTTGTTGCCCCTTAATTGATTTATATAAGCTTTAGCACCAAAAAGGTCAGAAAGCTCTGGCTTAATATCATCAATAGATTTACCAAAAGCCTTCTTTGCAGCATTTACAATCAATTCTGGATTAAACTGAGGCTGTTCACCAGCTAAGTCTCTACCTTTAACTTTTTTACTAAAAACCAATTGACCTGTTGAAGCATCGATAAGCTGCACTGTCATCTCTGTATTTACATTCCAACCAACAGTTGCTGCATCTACAGCAGCTTTTGTAACAGATAACGCAAGATTAACCCATACATTTCCTGTGTCAGTATTATTTTGAGTCCTTTGTACATAATGAGCTTTAATAAGATCAACTGTTCCCGTAATTATATAATCAACACCAGAAATCTTACCAAATTTTACAACAGTGTTAGGATCAGCCATATTCATCTGAAATCCCTGCTCCTGCAAAACCCTACCAACTTGCTGTCTTGTGAAAACCTGAACTCCACCAATTTCCATTATCGCAT
>JAINCL010000282.1:0-8636 GCA_036574145.1 Deferribacterales bacterium
AAGCTCCCCAAAATGTGTTTTAATAGCCACCAATTCACTTTTATTATAATATTTTTCTGGCTCACACTTTAACTTTTTAACCTTAAACCTACCCCTTAATCGATATTGTAAAGGTTCAGATCTGATATACTGATCTATCTTAAAATCATCGATGACCCTAAAAAACTTCTCCACTATTTGAGTTTTTACAACTCTCTCATAATTGCTATCCAAAAATGCAAATGTGCAGCCACCACATACCCCTTCGTACCTACAGAAACCATCAACCCTATACTTTGATCTCTTATTTATCTTTACAATTTCACCGTAGGCGAATCTCTTTTTATCTTTTTTTATAAGTATATCAACATTATCTCCAGCAACTGCAAAAGGTATAAAAACAACCTTACCATCTGGTAGTCGCCCTACCCCATACCCCTCATACGCATTTTCAAAAATATCTATCTCATTGTATATCATAAACTATATTGTTATTAGCTCATATTTTCTATTTCCTAGCCCGATCTTTTCAGCATGGGACAACTGTATCTCTGGAGTAAGATATGGATATATTTCAACAAATGGATCTTTACCACCAAACTTCTGTAATACGAGATCATAGGAGGCCTGATCGATTGCCACAGGATCTGTTGAAGCTAAAAACCCAATATCACTACAGATAGCTTCATCATTACCACCATAACAATCACAAGCTGGACTTATATTTATAAGAAGATTTAGATAAATTATTCTACCTTTCAAAGCCTTGTGAACACCAAATGCATATTCTGCCATCTTAAGCTGGGTATTTTCCACCGTTTCATCCCAATTTATACCTATCGCATTTTCAGGGCAGATTGCTATACACCTTGCACAACCTGTACAATCCTCTGTAATTTTAGCCTTAGGCTTTATAACAATGGCATTGTGGGCACAAGTAGAAAGACACCTTCCGCATGAGGTACATTTATCCTGATGAACAGTGGGTCTCGTTTTAGAGTGCATCTCAAGTTTACCCTCTCTCGATGCACAACCCATGGAAAGATTCTTAATTGCTCCTCCGAATCCTGAAATCTCATGACCTTTAAAATGTGATACGCATACCATTGCATCTGCGTTTACAATATCACTTGCCAGTTTAACCTTTTTAAGTAATTCACCATCAATCTCAACATCAACACTATTCTCCCCTCTTAAACCATCTGCAATAATAGTAGGTACCCCAAGTGTAGCATAACCAAACCCATTGAGATGCACATTATGTAGATGGTCTACACTATTCGTCCTCATACCAACATAAAGGGTATTGGTATCTGTAAGGTAAGGATTAGCCTTTAATTGCTTTAAAACTTCAATAACAGGTCTTAAATAAATAGGGGGGATAAAAGCAGTATTCCCAAGCTCCCCAAAATGTGTTTTAATAGCCACCAATTCACTTTTATTATAATATTTTTCTGGCTCACACTTTAAAAATAGCTTCTTTAGTTTATTTAATGGTGATTGTGTTTTTTTACTCTTCAGATTAGAAAAATATACTTTAGTCATAATTTACTCCAGATTAAATACTACAGTTTTAATTTCGCTCATCTCTTCAACAGCAAATTTAGGACCCTCCCTCCCTGTTCCAGAGAGTTTCACTCCCCCATAAGGCATCTGATCAACTCTAAATGTTGGCATATCATTAATCATTACCCCACCAACTTCCAATTCATCTATTGCGGTAAAAGCATTCTTTATATCTTTTGTAAAAATACCAGCCTGTAACCCATATTTAGAATTATTGGCTTTTTTAATGGCCTCTTCAAGGGTATTATATCTCATTATACACACAACAGGTCCAAAGATCTCTTCAGAAACAACCTTCATATTCTCATTTGTATCCAATAATACAGTTGGTTCATATAATGCTCCAATCCTTTTTCCGCCACACAATAGTTTTGCTCCCTGTGAAATAGCCTCATTTACCCACTCTTCTACCCTGATAGCCTCCTTCTCCTCAATCATAGGACCAACCACTACAGATTCATCAAGTTGAGAACCGAAGCTGGTATTTTTAACACTATCAGCAAACTGCTTAACAAATTGGTCAGCAATATCATTATGAACATAAATCCTCTGTATACTTATACAAACCTGCCCTGAATTGGCGAAGCCTCCTACAATACATTTAGGTATGGCAAGGGAGATATCAGCATCTTTATGGACTATAACAGCTGAATTATTACCAAGCTCAAGGGTTACCTTTTTCATCCCTGCTTTACGTTTAATTTCCAACCCCACTTCAGGTGATCCTGTAAAACTGATCATAGCAATCTTATCAGATTCCACCATTCTATTCCCCACTTTGCTCCCAGAACCAACTAAAAGTGTTACTCCTTCTGGAGGTAGCCCCGCTTCCAAAAGGATTTCAACAAGTTTAACAGCCGTTAGCGGTGTAGTTGAAGCAGGCTTCAAGACAATAGAATTACCAGCAGCTATCGCTGGTGCAACCTTATGAGCAACGAGATTCAATGGGAAATTAAAAGGTGTTATCGCTCCAATAACCCCTAAAGGGTAACGTTTATAATAGCCAAATCGATTTTTACCTGTAGCAGCAGCATCCAGAGGCACAAGCTCACCAGAAAGTCTTCTTGCCTCATCTGATGCGAAAAGGAAAGTCTCTACACTCCTCATCACCTCGCCTTTGGCAAATCTGATAGCTTTTCCACTTTCTTTAGAGATGGTTAAAGCAAATTCATCAAGATTTTTTTGTATAAGATTGGATACTCTTAATAAAATATCCCCTCGCTCTTTTGCAGACAGCTTTCCCATCTTAACCTTATTCATATATGCAAAATCGATAGCTTTATCAGTCCATACCTCATCGGCAATTGAAATTTTACATATTATGCTATTATCATATGGATTTTTTACATCCATATACATACCAGTATCGACCCACTCACCTGCTATAAAAAGTTTTTTAAGCTCCATAAAACCTCCTTAAACTTTTTATATTATAATACCATCAATCCCCTTGACTTTCAATTAAAATTTATTATTTTTTCATTAGGAGCTGTTATGGATCAATTTAATGGAATAGGTAAATTTTTAATTTTTATAGGGCTAATTTTAGTTTTAGCAGGTATAGTCACAACCCTTTTCGGTAAATTGGGGTTAGGAAAACTCCCAGGGGATATATTTTATAAAAAAGGTAACTTTACTTTTTACTTTCCGATAGTCTCTTCAATCATTATAAGCATTATTCTTACAATACTAATAAACATATTTTTCAGGAAATAAAACCTCTATAAAACAAAAAACCCGCCTTTTCAGGCGGGGTAATAATCGTAGTTAGCTATTAAAGAGTATTAACCTCTTGTTACATTAGCTGCTTGTGGACCTTTTGGACCCTTTACGATATCAAATTTTACTTTGTCTCCCTCTTTTAGGCTTTTAAAACCATCCATATTTATTGCTGAGTAATGTACGAATACATCCTCTCCTGTTGAACTGGTTATGAAACCATAACCTTTTGTGTCGTTAAACCACTTAACTGTTCCTGTGTTACTCATAGTATTTCACCTCTTATTATATTACAGAGCCATGCTCTAAGAAACAATATAACAGATTTTATTGTTTTGTCAAACATTATTTTGATTATTTTTTACTTTTTTTACAAAATAATTATTTTTATGCTCATTTAAACCACTAAAATTTATAAAACAATATTTCATATCAACAGAATCATTTGATATTTATTCATATTTCACAATAGCTTTAGTTGGGCAAACCTCTTCACATTTCCCACAATTGATACATTTGTCTGCATTTATATATGCAACATTATTGTCCACTGTAATGGCATCCACTGGACAGTTTTTCTGACATAATTTACATGCAATACAAGCAGTTTTACAAAAGTTCTTCGCATCCACACCTTTATCCAGAGATCTACATTTTACCAGAAACTTTTTATCCACAGGTAAAATCTCTATCAGATTTCTTGGACAGGCTTTTACACACATACCACATGCCGTACATTTTTCATCATCTACAATAGGAATACCACCTGAACCTATATAAATTGCATCGAATTTACAAGCAGTTACACAACTACCCCCACCAACACATCCATAAGTACATTTCTTAATCCCTCCAGCCAATAGTGTTATGCTATGGCAGTCTCCAGGACCATTATAAATATATTTTTCATCACAATTTTCCTTTGTACCGTTACATCTAACTTTAGCAACCTTTTTTATAGTGGTTAAATACTCAATGCCAAGAAACTCCGCTATAGCTTTTACAGTATCACTACCACCAACAGGACATGCATCGATCTTCGCTTCCCCTTTTACCATAGCCTCAGCAAGGGCAGCACATCCAGGATATCCACAACCTCCACAATTAGCTGATGGAAGTAGTTCTAACACCTTTTCAATTCTTGGATCCTTCTCCACTGAAAACTTTTTAGATGCAATAAGAAGCCCAGCTCCAGCTACTGTTCCTGCAATACCCAATACTATAACAGATTCCAACATAATTATACTCCTATTTTACAAGTCCACTGAAACCCATAAAAGCAAGGGATAAAATACCCGCTGTTATAAGGGTTATCGGTAATCCTCTGAAATAAAATGGAATATCAGAGTATTCTATCCTTTCTCTGATTCCTGAGAAAAGTATCAATGCAAAAGCAAATCCCACAGCTGAACCGATTGTAAATATCAACATCTTTAAAAAACTAAACCCATTTTGAATATTCAAGATAGCCGCACCTAAAACAGCACAGTTAGTGGTAATAAGTGGTAAGAATATACCTAGGCTTGCATAAAGATCTGGTGATGTTTTTTCTATAACCATCTCAACAAATTGTACAAGTGAAGCAATGACCAAAATAAAGATAATGGTTTGAAGATATCCAAGATTCAACGGATTTAATACTGCATATTGAATTATCCATGTAACAATACCTGCTACACCCATAACAAATATAACAGCTAAAGACATACCGATGGCGGTATCCAATTTTCTTGAAACACCAATAAATGGGCATATCCCCAAAAACCTGCTTAATACAAAATTATTAACTATACTTGCAGAGATGAAAAGCAGAATATATTCCATAAAAACCCCTTAGCCTCTTTTTCTTTTTTCAAAATAGCTAATAACAAACATAATAAATCCAAGACCGATAAACGCACCAGGAGGCATTATCATGGCAATAGCTGGTGAAAAAGAACTCCCGAAAAGATTAAACCCAAGTATAGAACCATTACCCAAAATCTCCCTAACACCACCAAGGATGGAAAGGGCTAATGTAAATCCTAAACCTATACCTATACCATCTAATAAAGAATCCGCCACACCATTCTTAGATGCAAACCCTTCAGCTCTACCCAAGATGATACAGTTTACCACAATCAGAGGTATAAATAGCCCTAAAATCTTATGTAAATCATGTAGATAAGCGTTCATCATCAAATCCACAATAGTAACAAAACTCGCTATAACAACTATATATACAGGTATCCTAACCTTACTTGGTACTATATTTTTAATTAATGACACAACAATGTTAGAACATATCAATACAAATGTTGTGGCCAACCCCATACCTAAACCATTTTTAACAGAAGTGGTAACAGCAAGGGTAGGGCAAGTACCGAGAACCTGTTTAAACACACCATTATTTTTCCATATCCCATCAAACATAACCGATAATTTCATTTAACACCTCCAATAAGTTGAGGGTTTTTAACAACAACTTCGCTATAAAACTTTAAAGCATTGTTTACAGCTTCACATACCGCCCTTGGACTGATGGTTGCACCACTGAACTGGTCAATAACCCCTCCATCCTTTTTAACAGCAATCTTATCCTCTTTACCCAATCCTTTAAAACTTCTTTTAAAACTATCAGTTTCTATCTTTGAACCAAGCCCTGGAGTTTCAGCATGTTTTAAAATCTCTACACCGTATACCTTACCATTTAAGTCTATACCTACTAAAATATCTATATCACCGCTATAACCTTTTGATGAAGTACTTTTAAATGCAACGCCAACTAATTTACCACCTTTTTTAGCAATATATACAGATTTACCATCAATATTGATATCCTCTTTATCTGGATGATTATCATGCTCAGGTAAAACCACATTTAATGCTTTTATCAATTCCTGTCGATAAGCCTCCTCTATCTTATCCTTAGTCCCATTATAAGTTATAGACAAAAGTAGAGCAGCAATAGCAGTTATTATTGCAAGGATATATATCATACTTAGATTATTTTTCATTTGAGACCTCCCCAAAACTTTTTGGTCTCATATAATAATCTATTAATGGAACAAAAGCATTCATAATCAAAATTGCAAAAGAAACCCCTTCAGGATAACTTCCCCACACTCTTATTACAGCAGTCAAAACTCCACAACCAATACCAAATATTATCTGCCCTTTCTTATTTACAGGAGAAGTTACCATATCAGTAGCCATAAAAAAGATACCCAACATAAGTCCACCTGTTGTAAGATGTACCAATGGGTTTAATGTTTTTTCTGGATATATTAACCAATATGGTAATAAAACGATAAAAAACCCTATAAGGTAGGACAACGGGATATGCCAAGTTATTATTCTTTTCCAGAGAAGATATAATCCACCTATTACAATAGCAATAGCTGAAATCTCCCCAAGCGAACCTGACATATAACCAATTGCATACTGAAATATATCACTGTATTCATTTATTATCTTCCCATTGGCAATAATTTCAGCTTTGGCACTTCCAAGAGGTGTTGCGGTACTAACTGCATCATAAAAGAAACCTTTGGAGATAGGATGAGGTTCAATCCATGCTGTCATCTGAGCAGGCCATGATATCAAAAGAAATACCCTTGCCACCAAAGCAGGATTAAATGGGTTCTGCCCCAAACCACCATAAACCTGTTTACCTACAACAATAGCGATAAATGAACCGATGGCAATTAACCACCATGGAGAATTCGCTGGCAGATTCATGGCAAGTAAAATAGCGGTTACCAATGCACTGTTGTCATATAGAGTAATCTCTCTTCCTCTAATTTTTAAAAATAGATATTCAAAAAACAATGTAAAACCTATCGTTAATATATAAGTCTTGATGGCATAAAAACCGAAAAAATAAATAGATACCAACACAGCAGGCAGAAGAGCATAAACAACATACAACATGATTTTTGAAGTTGTAATCTCATCCCTGATATGTGGGGAAAAAGTTACCAATAACTTCTCTTTCATTTTTTCCCTCTTTGTCTTAGAATATTTATTACCTGTCTCTTTGCAGTTTTAAAATAACCCACCAACGGTCTTTTGGATGGGCATACATAGCTACAGCATCCACATTCAATACAATTGACAACATGCCAATCTATAAGTTTTTCATACTGCTCCTGAATGGAAAATTGCTCCATCAAAGCTGGTACAAGACCCATAGGACAAGCTTCAACACAACGTCCACATCGAACACAATTTACCTTTTTCCCTGAATTTATATCTTCCTTTCTAAATAGAATAACCCCACCGGTTCCCTTCATAACAGGAGTATCCAGTGAAGAGGCTGCAAACCCCGTCATAGGTCCACCAATTACAATCTTCTCAATATCTCCAACTGGTCCACCACAATATTCTATCAACTTAGATATCGGTGTCCCAATTTTCACCAAAAGATTTTTAGGCTCCTTAACCGCTCCAGTTACCGTGACAACCCTTTCATATAGAGGCTTATGTAATGAAAAAGCTTCAAAAATAGCCTTACATGTACCTACATTATGAACAATAACTCCTACATCTAAAGGTAATTTACCTTCAGGAACAACCCTACCTGTTGTGGCATAAATAAGCTGTTTTTCACCACCTTGAGGATATTTTGTATGAAGAGGCACAAGGGTGAATTGATATTTACCTACAAGTTTTTGAAACGATTCAACCGCATCCATTTTATTATCTTCTATACCGATAATCAGTTCATTTATTCCAAGCTTTTCCTTTATCAATATAGCTCCAAGCAAAATCTCTTCTGTATATTCCAACATTAATCTATGATCACATGTTAAAAAAGGTTCACATTCTACACCGTTAACGATGAGATAATCAACCTTCTTAGGAGGGGAAAGTTTAACGTGGCTTGGGAAAGTTGCTCCACCAAGCCCCACTATTCCAGCTTCAGCAACAGTATCCTGAAAACTACCAGTTAACTCTAATTTTGTATAATCTTCAGACAGTTCATTTATTCTTATCCTTATTGAAGGAACATTACCCATTATGGGATGAGGAGCTAAAACAACCCCTTCAACCTCACCACTACATGGTGAATGAAGACTACTACTTATAAGCCCCGAAGCTGAAGCTATTTTATCACCAATTTTAACAAGATCCTTCTTTTTCACCAACTCCTTGGATGGCGCTCCAAGATGCTGTGTTATAGGTATAGTCAATGTCTCCCCTATTTCGTAAGGTAGCTTTTCTATCTTCTTAGATGAGGTTTTACCCTTATTATAATCAGGGTGTATCCCACCTGCAAAGGAATATCTCTGCATCTTTTACTCCTTCGGTATATATTGTCTAACTATAATATCTGTTTCTGACAACAACTCATCAGCCAATGGATCATTATAATACTCTAAATAAACTAT